>JAUIJX010000155.1 GCA_030430795.1 Alphaproteobacteria bacterium
TGTATAAAATGATGTTCGGCTTTAAGAAGCGCCCGGAAATGGGGAACAACGAACTCTACAAGCAGGCATGGAACGAAGGGTTCACCTACTGCCGTTTCTCTTACGCTTCAATGGGCAAATAATTACCGCATTTTTTCTTTGGTTTTTTCAGCGCTGTCGCTCAGCGCGTCCCCGGCCTTGCTGATATCTTTCCCCATCCCTTCAAACGTATTGCACGCAGTAGCGGCAAGCGTCATCAGGCTGAGTGCGGCAACCATCATCAAATGTTTCATGTTTTTACTCTCCTTGCCCTTTTTTCTCGGCATTGCGAAGTTTCCCGAGTTCCTCCCCGAGCCGTCTCAGTGAGCGGCTGGAATCGTCACGCGGTACCACTACTTCTACCAGTGCCATATTTTTGCTGGCAAGCGCTTTGTGAATAGCATCGTCTAATTCCTGCATGGTGGTGACGCGATACCCGTCACCGTAGCGCAGCAGGTCACACATCCGGGGATAATCCCACGGGTGAATATTGTTAAACGGCCCGTCGATAATATGCCGCTGCGTCCCGTAACCGTCATTATTGATCACGAACACGATCGGGTTCATCTTTTCCTTAGCGATGGTGGACAGTTCGATCCCGGTCATCTGGAATGCGCCGTCTCCAGCAATCACAATGGTGCGTGCGCCGGGATTGGCGGCCATCGCGCCGATACTGGCTGGCACCGCGAATCCCATCGACAGATAATAGGCATCGGAGAGGAAATTCTTCCGCTGCGATGTGCGCAGGCCAATCGCGCCGAGCAGCGAATCCCCGGTATCGCACACCACCGTCGCATCGTCCGGCATCCGCCCGCCCAACAGGCTGAAAAACGCTTCCACCGTAATCGGCTTTTCATCAATCACGGGCAGGCTGTCATCATCCGGGAAGCTCAGCGGATTATTGAATGTTCCGCGCTTCTCCACATTGCTGTAGAGCAATTTCTCCAGAAAATCCTTAAACACGACCTGGTCATAGCGGTGCAGCCCTACCGACATTTTCTCGGTATTGGCCAGAATTGTATTCTTCCGGCTGATCTTGGCGGTGTTCAGCCCCAGAAACATATCGGTCAGGAACGCGCCGAGCATAATCAAACAGTCGCTTTCCTCCACCAGCCGCTGCGTTTCCGGTTCGGAAAATCCGCCGCTATACACCCCGATATAAAGAGGGTTCTGCTCGGAAATCACGCTCTTGCTGAGCAGTGTCGAGGCAATTGGAATATTAAACTTCCGCGCGATCCCGATCGCCAGATCAGCCAGATTATGTCGGTGCAGTTCCACATCCGCAATAATCACCGGATTCTTGGCGCGGTTAATCGTCGCCACCACATCCTCGATGCAGGCCTCCAGATTTTCCGCATCGCTCACTGCCGGTGGGCGGTTCGGAATCACCGGCGCTTCAATCGGCATATCGACAATATCGAACGGCACTTCGATATAACCGGGGCGGCATTGCTCCAGCACCGTATCGACCACGCGGATAATCTCCGCCGCTGCCGTGTGCACATCCAGCAACACCGTATTAGCGCAGGTCACTTCTTCGTAAATCCGCCGCTGCGTATCGAAGGTTCGCACTTTGTGGTGCAACAACGGGTCGGCTTGCCGGTCATTGGCGGACGGGCCACCGGAAATCACGATCAACGGGCTTTTCTCTGCATAAGCGCACGCCACCGAGTTAAGCATATTCAACCCGCCGACACAGTAGGTCACGCAGGCCACACCCAGCCCGTTCACCCGTGCATACCCATCAGCCGCGAACCCGACCGATGGCTCATGCGTCAGCGTAATCAGCTCCATCGGCGACTTATCCAGCCAGCGGAAGGTTGGCAGCGCAAAATCGCCGGGAATCCCGAACGCGTGCGTGGCACCCTTTTGATAAAGATAATCGAACAGAAAAGAACCGATGGTCAGCGTCGAACCCATAACACCCCCAGACAAGCCGCATGAATCAGGTCGTCAGCATAGCATTTTTTCTCTTAAAAGAGGCTTAATTTATGCTGCCGCCTTCGACCGAACCACATTCATCCCCAGCGTTACGGCAAACAGCGCCATTCCTGCGAAAGACAGCATCATATCGTGATAAAGCAGCAGTGGCAGGCAGGCCACAAACAACCAGCGCTCCAGCCTGGTGGTGCGGATAATACTGTAGCCCTCCACCGCGAAAGCCAGCGCAAACACTACGCAGGCCGTGCTGCCGAGTCCGATCAGAAACTCACCCCACGTCACCGAATCGATGAACAGAATATCGGAAAAAATCATCATCAGCGGCAGGATGAAAAACCCGTTCGCCAGCTTCAGCGCGGCCAGCGCCGAGCGTTGCGGTTTCGCATTCGCCACCCCGGCGGCGGCAAACGCAGCCAATGCCACCGGAGGGGTCACGTTGGATGTTTGCGACAGCCAGAAAATCGCCATATGCGCCACCAGCAGCGGTACGCCCATGCCTTCCAGCGCCGGTGCTGCCATCACCGCCAGAATAATATACGCCGCCGTCACCGGCAGTCCCATGCCGAGAATCAGCGCGGCAAACGCCACCAGCAATAGCGCAATCAGCAAATTCCCGGATGATAGCGAGAACACGAATTCGGTAAATTGCAGCCCGACGCCGGTCTGCCCGATCACCCCGACCACGATCCCCGCTGTCGCGCAGGCCACCGAAATCGGCAGCATCAGCAGCGCGCCCTTTTTCAGACTATCATAAAACGCATGCAGATTGATCCGTGTATGCGGCCGCATCATCGAGGCAATAATCATCGCCGCACACCCGGCGGCGCCCACCAGCGTCGGCGAATAATTCATCAGCAGCAGCGCCGTAATCAGCACCAGCGGCAGCACGAAATGGAACCCGTAAGTCAGAATATCCATCACCTTCGGTTTCTCCGCCACGCCTTTCAGCCCCAGCTTGCACGCCATAAGATGCACATAGAGCAGGGTGGAAGTGAAATAGAGTAGCGCCGGTGCGATTGAGATCAGCACAATATCGCCATACGGCGTGTTGGTATAATCGGCCATGATGAACGCGCCCGCTCCCATGATCGGCGGCATGATCTGCCCGCCGGTGGAGGCGGCGGCTTCAATCCCGGCGGCCTGCTCCGGTTTGTAGCCGAGCTGCTTCATCATCGGGATGGTCAGCGCCCCGACGGCCACGGCATTGGCAATCGCTGAGCCGGAAATGGAACCCATCCCGGCAGACGCCAATACGCAGGCTTTTGCTGGCCCGCCGCGATAATCCCCGGCAGCGGCAATGGAGAGATCGATGAAAAATTTCCCTGCCCCGGTCGATTCCAGAAACGCTCCGAACAGCACGAACATAAACACCGCCGTCGCCGCAATCCCGATCGGCGTACCGAACAGCCCCTCGGCGGTAAACACCTGAAAGCGCACAATCCGCTCTATCGAAAATCCGCGATTCGCCACCGCATCCGGCAGGTAATTGCCGTAGAGATTATACAGCAAAAAGATCAGCCCGATCAGCGCCAGCTCCCATCCCACCGCGCGCCGTGTTGCTTCCAGCGTCAGCGCCACGAACGCCACTGCCGCAAAATACTGCGCCCCGTTCAGCCCATGCAGCAAATGGTCAATCCCGTTATAATCGAACGTATAGGTAACATACCCGGCATAAAGCGCGGCGGCAGCGCAGGCCACATCCACTAGCCGTCCCAGCGTATAAAATGAGCTCGTATGATGCTTGATCAGCGGGTATTTCAGGAATACCAGAATCAGGATCCACGACAGGTGAATCGGCCGGAACAACACCGAGCCGAGCGGATTCAGCGTCCCTTGCGTAATCTGTACCACCGACAGGCCGAACGCCAGCACTGCCATCACGCCGAACAGCCAGTGGTCGATCCGTGTTTCTACCGGTCGGAGATATTCGTCATT
>JAUIJX010000156.1 GCA_030430795.1 Alphaproteobacteria bacterium
AGGCCACCGCCACCAGAATCGGGGTAAAGGTTCCGAATGTCTTCACGCCAATAATCTGGCGCATAAACGACACCACCAGCCCACCAAGCGGAATTAGCAGCAGCACGGAAAAGACCAGCTGTACGTCGAGTGGTAGCGAATAGACAGAGAAATTATAAAAGCCGCGCGTAATGTTATCGCCTTTCCAGATCGCTTCGGTCAGCACGCTTTCCAGATGGCGTTTCACTGAGATGGTGATTTGCGCCTGACGGCCACCTTCGACTTTGAAAAGCGGGTCGGCGCCACTCCACCATAACAGGCGCTTGCCTTGTGTGGTCTCTTCTTCGTCATCGTCAGAGACGGGCACCCAGCCATCCTCACCATAGACTTCGACCCAACTCTCAATCGGCACATCGCGCTGGTCTTCCGTCAGTCGGATGCCATGCATAACGCGTGACGGAATATTAGCGTAGCCAAGGATCATCGACAGAATCGACTGATCATCCACGCGTTCGGAGGATTCCTGACGGATAATCTCCAGACGCTTATCTGGTGGCTCCTGATCCAGCACTTGCAACAACTCGCTGGCAAAGGTTTCCTTATCGGCGGAGCGCTCGTACACATCTTCGATAATGCCAGCCACGGCCAGCGCTACCGGATCATCTTCGGTCAGTGCTTCAAACGCTTTGCTACCGTAGAATGGTCCTTCCAGCTTCGGTGCTTTTTCCGTGGGTGGAGAGGATGTATCCGCTTCATAGATGATGCCGCGGTAAAACAGCAGTTCCTTACCCTTGGCGTTGCGCTTGCTCCAGCGTGCCACCCTGTTGCCGCTTTTCTTTTGTTTATAAGTATCAAATCCGTAGCCGTCGCTGACGAAATTCTCATCGACGATGGAAATATCTTTGCTGAAGCGCGGCAGGAATACCTTGGCTTTAATCGGCTCGCCTTTGGCAATGAATGCCAGACGTGCTTCGATATGCCAGCTCTCGCTGCTGACATCCGGCTCTAATGGGAATTGCAGGCTGATAACCTTAAACAGAAAAATCCCGATGCTCAGGACGAACAATACGGAAGCAACCAACCATGCCAGGCGCGTGCGCATAACCGTCTACTTTTTGCAGGCAGGCTTGGAAACGAAGGTTTTAGATGGGTCGATCAATACGCGGTCCTTTAGCATGTTTCGTCCGATCAGTAAGGGGTATAGGAAATGACCGCGTTCAGCAAGATTTACTTCACCCTTAATGGTGGTGCCGTCCAGACACAGAGACATGATTACCACAGGGCGACGGATTGTACCGCCTTTCTTGGTTTTGATCTTGACCCAGCGTACAATTTCGCGCTCCAGCGTATCTTCGGTATCGTCGTCCAGCGTGATCCGGAAGAGAACGAATTTCTTGTCGTCGCGCTTGAAAGTTTTGATGATT
Organism: Alphaproteobacteria bacterium; assembly: GCA_030430795.1. Taxonomy (GTDB): domain Bacteria; phylum Pseudomonadota; class Alphaproteobacteria; order Rickettsiales; family UBA998; genus JAUIJX01. The sequence continues at coordinate 1,404 of JAUIJX010000156.1, forward strand.
TCGGCATTCACCGATGATGTTTTCGCGCCGGAATCCAGTTTGGCTTTGGTTTTCATATCGGTGCCACTGACCACCACATGCTCGACCCAGCCAAGAACGGCATGTTTCGGCTTATCGTCTTTCTTTTTCTCGGGAGGCTTTTTGGCCGTGCTATCGGATTTCTTCGTGTCTTTGGAAGAAATTATCTCCTGTTTCACGGGAGTGTCGTCCTGATCTTTGCAGGATACGAGGGGCGCACAAAGAACTGTCGCAACTATAATAAAAACAAAACGTAAGGTCATATTTTGCCAGTTCGTTACAAATAAAAATGCGTGTGACTATGTAGAAGCAATCGGTCGATTAATCAAGGTGATTATCATGGGGGGAACAGCCTGCTCGGCCTATTCGCGCATCTCGCTCAGGAAATCATTTACTTCACGACTCAGCAATTCTGCCTGTTGAGATAAGGTGCGCGAGGCTTCCAATACCTGATTGGCGGCTTCGCTCGCCGTGCTGGATGCCTGCGTAACCTCGGTGATGTTGGTTTTGATCAAAGATGTCCCTTCCGCCGCATTCTGCATATTGACAGCGATTTCGTCAGTCACTGCGGATTGTTCTTCCACCGCAGAGGCAATGCCGGCGGAATATTCATTCACATTGTCGATGGAGGCTTTGATCATATTGAGCGAATCGACCACCTCGCTGGAAATGCTCTGGATGCTCTCGATCTGGTTGGCAATTTCCTCTGTCGCCTTGGTGGTCTGAGTGGCCAGTGTTTTTACCTCGGAAGCGACCACGGCAAAACCTTTACCCGCTTCCCCTGCCCGCGCCGACTCAATGGTCGCGTTCAGTGCCAGCAGGTTGATCTGCTCGGCAATATCCTGAATCAACTGGACCACATGTCCAATCTGTTGTGCCGCACCTTCCAGCGATTTCGCGCTCTCATCGGCACGCATTGCCTTGGCAACTGTTTCCGCCACCAGCTGCGTCGATTTGCTCACTTGCGAAGAAATCTCCCGCACCGAGGCGGTCATCTCTTCCGTTGCCGATGCCACGGTCTGCACATTGCCGGAAGTCTGCTCGGCGGCGGATTCAACATGCAGCGCTTTCTTGTTGGCGTCGCTGATCACATTGTTCATTTCCTGAGACGTTTGCAACAACTCGGTCGAAGCGGATGCCACGGAATTGATAATCCCCTGCACATGTTCCTGGAACTTCGTGGTAATCATTTCGATGGTTTTTTGCTTCTCTTCTTCGGCACGCTTCTCATCCGCCAAGCGCTGTTCTTCCATGCGTTTCTTGAGGATAGCATTTTCTTTAAAGACCAGCACTGGCTTGGCGATGTCGCCGATTTCGTCGTTACGCTGCACGCCCGGAACATCCACGGATGTGTCGCCGTCGGCCAGCGCCTGCATGCAACGGCTGATCGTGGTGAACTGACTCATCAGGTTACGGATAAACAGGAATGCCAGTATTGAAATCACACCAGCGACAATCAGGGAGATGATACTGGCTGTATTACGAATATCGAGCACCGGCTGAATGGCTGGGATAAAGTCAGACTCTGCCACCAGCGCCCAGCGAACACCCATCGCATTAAAGGGGGTGAAGCTGGAAAATACGCGTTCATCCCGGAAATCTTTTTCCAAAATGGCACTACCGGTTTTTCCATTAAGTGCTTGCTGAACAGAAGAAGTATCTGCTCGCGTAGACAGAATGTCATTCTCTGGCGTCAGCGGTGAATCGCTACGCAGTAATGTATCGGACCCGGCGATGTAGATATGTTCGTCTTCCCTGCCGTCAACGCTGACCAGCCTGTTCAACTGATTAACGGGAATCTGGAAGGCCAGTACGCCAATTTTGCTGCCGTTATCATATACAGGCGTGGCAATAAAGCTGACGGCACGTTGATTCGCCGGCTGGTATTTGGAAAAATCGGCAAAGTAAATGCTATCCGGTTTGCCGCTCATTGCTTTGCGATAGACCGCTGCAAGTCTGGAGTCTTTATATTCACCACTGGTAATGTTGGTGGCAAAATCGGCGCGCTTGGCAACTGAATAAATGATATTGCCGGTCGTATCGAAAAGATAGGCATCCCGATAATTGCGAAGTTTCAGTAAGTCCCTAAACCACGGGTGAATGATGCGATGCGACTGGCTATAAAAGCCGCCGTCTTTGGCATAGTCTAACTGCGCCTTTTCATTCTCGGCATAGGAGTTTTCCGTGATATAGAGTTTTTGCAGGGTTTCTTGCTGATAATAACCCATATCCTGCCATGCGGCGGTAAAATCCTTGATGGCGTCTTTGACAGAAGAGGACGCTTTCGTAAGTAGCAGGTCAGATTGAACATTCTGAAAATAATGCGTCAGTTCATTCTTCTTTTCACCTAGGAGAACATGCTGTTCTTTCCTGATCTCGAATAGGAGGCCGTCCTGCGTCTGCAGATAAACAGCGGTGCCGACGATAATACCACACGCCATAACCGACAGCGCGATCAACAAAGAGAGCT
>JAUIJX010000006.1 GCA_030430795.1 Alphaproteobacteria bacterium
CCATAATTAACCTATTTTAGCACAATATCCCATGCTAAGCCTGTTTAATTAATTATACATTAATACATTCGTTAAAGTTTAGAGAAGGTTACACAGGCAATACGAATACATATGCAATCGTTGCGTTTTATGGCCATGCCCTCTACATAAGAAGGATGAGCCAAACCTCTTCCATCGATGCGCTGGTGCAGCAGGCCGTGCAGACCGCGCAACAAGCCCGCTACCCGGAATCGCTGGCCTTGTGTGAGCAAATTGCCGCTACTGGAGCGCTGCCGCCGCTGATTGAGCATGTCATGGGCGTCAGCCTCGTCAATCTCGGCCGCATCGGTGAGGGCATCGAGCATCTCAAGGCCGCCGTGGTCGCCAAGCCCGAGCGCCCGTGGATGGAGACCCTCGGCAATGTCTACCAGATGATCAACCACATGGAGCAGGCCTTCGCCGTCTATGAGGCGCTGCTCAACATCTACCCCGACGGGCTGGATGCCACCTTCCACCGCATTTACACCGACGCGCTCAAGCGCTCACAATCCATGCCGTTCCCGCTGGCGCGCCGCCAACGCTTCGCTGCGCTGGCCGAATTGTTCACCGACACCATGCAACAGGTGCAGGAAGGCGACGTCGTCGAATGCGGCTGCTTCCGCGGTCACTCGACCCTGATCCTCAGCCAGTACTGGCAGCAGCTCGACCCGTCCTTCGACGGCACCGGCTTTATCGTCTGCGATTCCTTCGAAGGGCTGAGCGACCCGTCCGACAAGGATACGCTCTCGGACGACCACCCCGATGCCGCCCGCCTGAAAAAGATCACCGTCGCCGGTAACTTCGCCGCCGATCTGGAAGCGGTGCAGCAGAACCTGAGCGACTTCCCCGGCATCCGCTGGGTCAGGGGCTGGATACCGGCCTCGCTGGCTGAGCTGCCGGAAGACGCCACCTACCGCTTCGTCAATGTCGATGTCGATATTTACGAGCCCACCCACGGCGCCTTCGCCTATTTCTGGCCGAAGCTGGTGCCGGGCGGCGTCATCACCACCGATGATTACAACTGGCCGGGTGCGCGTCAGGCGGTGGATGAGGTGATGGCCGGGCTGGAAGAGGGCAGTTACACCTTCACCGTCACTCCGCATAATCAGGCGATTCTGAAAAAAACCGGATAGTGTACCGTACTTAATTGCTGTGTCATTCCCGCCTCTTCCGTCATTCCCGCCCCCTCCGTCATTCCCGTGAAAACGGGAATCTCCAGCTTCCAGATTCCCGCTTACGCGGGAATGACAGAATAGTCATTGCGAGCGTAGCGAAGCAATCCAAAGGACGTGTCGTCTGGATTCCGGGTTCACGGTTTTTGCATGGCAAAAACATGCGCCACGGAATGACATATATGAATCTGGCACGCTAATGAGAAATACTATAGTCGGAGAACAAGAGATCGAGCCGCTCGGCGATCACCCGATCCACAAACGCAATATCCTCCGCGCTCAGATAATCGACATAGCCGCCGACCTTGCCCTTGCGTACTTTATACGTCTCCGGGTCCTGATTATCCTCCGCCTGCAAACGGTGTGAGCCGAGCGTATCTTTCTGCTCCATCTGCTGCATCCGCTCGAAAGCGCAATATGCCACCGCCTCCGTCAGCACCTCATCACGAATGGCCTCCAGCCCGATGAAATCGCAGAGCTTGCGCAGGCTGGCAAACGTATCCTCCTGCAACGCTTCGTAGCTGATTAGCAGAAAATCCTTCGGCACGTCACGCGCTGCCGCCCACGCATTATAGAATCCGATCAGGCTGTCGATCCCGCCGATCCGGTGGCGGATAAACGCCGAAATATCCCCGTCAAACCCGCCGTCATTGGCCATGTCCTTGCTGCCGCGCTTGGTGTATTGGAAGAAATACGACACCAGCGCATCACGCGGATCGCGCGCCAGAAACACCACTTTCTTATCGCGGTAGATGCCTTTATCCGTCACCACCGCCTCCGCCGGTTTCCAATGCGCGTAATCATCGTGCGAGAACTCGGTGACGGGGATGCCGCCGATCTGCCGGGTGAGTTTCTGAATCTCCATCACCTCGCCGCCATCGGGCGTGAAATGCTGTGTTAGCGCTCGTCCCAGCAATAACCGGAGCCATGTCCGCCCGCATTTCGGGTAGGAGATAATGAAACAATCGGTCTGCTGAAACAGCCGATATTGCTGGTACATATTGAACAGATGGCTGGCAGGATTCAGGATGCCCTGCTGCTGCAGTAACCCGTCGAGCAACGTGTATTCCGCAATCTCCGGGCGTATCGCCAGCGCTGCCTGAATCAGCTTTTGCCCTTGCTCACTCTGCCCGATCTGATGCGCCACCACCCCCATCAGGAACAGCGCGTCCTCCTGTTCGGGATGCTCCCGCAGCAACAGATTATACATCTGCCCGGCCTGTTGCACCTGTCCGCGCTGATGGGCGACAAACGCCTGCTCTATCTGCATTTGCTGCGTGGCGGGAAGCTCGGCAATCCTCATGCATCCCCCAGCGTCTTGGCCACGCGCTGAATCACCGGCGGCCAGTTGAGCGTCGTCTCCTGCCGCGTCACCGTCACGCTCGGATACCACAGACTGTCGCTGCGCTCGAGCCCCCAGCGCCAGTCGGACGCGGCGGAGAGCATCAGCGTCGTCGGCACGCCGAGCGATCCGCCCAGATGCGCCGTCGCATTCTGAATCGTCACCACCCGGTCCATCGCCGCGATCTGCGCCACCAGCGTGTCCGTATCCTCAAACGCATCGAAACTCGGGTCCTGAAACAGCACCTCGTCCTTGTGGTTTATCGCTGCAATCTCATCCAGATGATCGCCGTATTGCAGCGACACCCACTGAATCCCCGGCAGGCTGAACAGGGGCTTCCATTGCTTGAGCGGGATGCTGCGGATATAGCCGGAATCCGGGTTGATCGTGTACCATGAAATCCCGATGATCGTCTTCGCTCCGCGCCTGGCGGCAACCTCCTGATAACGCGCCCTCAGCGCTGCCACCTTGTCCGGGTCGGGCGTCAGATACGGCGCATGCTCCGCCGGGGTGTAATGCGGCAGCACATAGCGCATCAGCTCACCCATCGCCGCATGATAATCCCAGCGCCCCTCCGCACCTTTCAGCAGCGAGGTATGTAGCTCCACCACCTCGGCATCAGGGAAGGTGCGCGCAAACAGGCTGACCATTTTCGGATACACCGCCAGCGTCACTTCTGCGCCCTGTTGCAGCACCCACGGCAGCAGGCTCAGGAACATCACGATATCGCCGATTCCCTGTTCCGCCCACAGGATCACGCGCTTGCCGCTGAGCTCTTGCCCCGTCCATTCTTCCACCGGGAAGGCGAACGGCACCGACTTCTCCAGCTGATGCCGCTCGTAATAATCCTCAAACCCTTCCGCCATGCCGGAGATCATGAAACGGAACACTGCGATCGAATTGCGCAGGCTCGCACTCGGCGCGATCCGGTACGCCTGTTCATACATCGCCAGCGCTTCCCCATGCTGCTTCAGTGCCGCATAGCAAGTCGCCTTCAGCACATAAAGCTTCGGGTCCTGCGGGTAGAGCGCCAGCCCTTCATCGGCCACCGCCAGCGCCTCGCGGAACTTCCCGCAATGATGCAGCGCCCGCCCGTAGCCTTTGAAAAACTGATCGTTCTGGTTCGGCCCTTCCTGCGCATAGAGCGTCTTGAAATGTTTCAGGCTCGCCTCATATTCGCCCAGCTCCACCAGCGCGATACTCTGCAGCCGGTGCGCCAGTAAATCCTTCGGCTTGCTCTTCAACCGCTTTTTCAGCAACTCCGCCACTGCGTCAAACGCGCCATGCTGCTGCGCTGCCATCATCATCTGTTGCCGCGCCTTCAACTCGTCCGGCCAGCGCTGCACCACCTGCATGAACTGCGCAATCGCTTCCGGTATATCGCCTTCCGCCAGCGACAACTCCGCCAGACAATGCAGATGCTTCGGGCTGCTGTCATCGAGCACCACCGCCTTCTCAAAACAGCTGCGCGCCTCGGCAAACTGCTGCTGCTGGAAATAGGTCACCCCCAGCAAATGCTGCAGGTCGGCGCTTTCCGGATTGGCCTCCGCCAGCGCCTGATACTGTGCCTGCGCACCGTCCACATTCCCTTGCGCATGCAGTTGCATCGCCTGCTGTAGCGCTGCGTTCATGCGATCCTCCCGGCGGCGTCCGCCATCACGCCCTGCCAGTCCAGCGGATGCTGCTGCCGCAAAATCTCCACCGTGCTGTACCATGTGCTGTCACTGCGCTGAATGCCCCAGCGCCAGTCCGACCCGCTCGACAGCAGCAGCAGGGTAGGGATGCCGAGCGCCCCGCCCAGATGCGCCGTCACATTCTGGATCGTCACCACCTGATCCATCGCTGCGATCTGTGCCGCCAACGCGTCCATATCGTCAAACGCATCGATCTCCCGATCGACATACAGGCAGTCCGGCTGCTGGGCATTCACTGCCCGGATCGCTTCGTCATGATCGCCATATTGCAGCGACACACACTGCACTTCCGGCAGGGACAGAATCGGCATCCACTGCGCCAGATCGATATTCCGCATCAGCGCCGACTGCGCGTTGGTGGTATGCCACGCGATCCCGACCAGCCGCGTCTTGCCCGGATGCAGCGCCAGATAACGCTCCCGCAACGTCTCAGCCTTCGCCGGGTCGGCGATCAGATACGGCCCATGTTTTGCGGGCGAAAAACGCGGCAGCCCCAGCTCCAGCAAATCGCCCATCGGCAGATAATAATCGCACTCTCGCTCCGCGTCTTCTTTCATCGCTGGATGCAGGCTGACCACCTCGCAACCGGGGAAGGAACGGGCGAACAGCGCCTGCAATTTCTCTGGCACCGCGATGCGTAACTGCAGCCCTTCCGCCACCAGCCACGGAATCAGGCTGGCGAACATCACCATGTCACCAACCCCTTGCTCGGCGATCAGCAACACCTTCTTGCCGGTGGCTGGCTCGCCCTGCCAGCGCGGGATCGCAAAGGTGAACGCTTCCGCATGGCTGGCCTCCACGCGATGACGATACTGCCCGTAATCACCGCTCAGATTATTCACCATCAGCTCGCGCAGCCCCAGCGCATAGCGGATGGTGCTGTTGCCCGGTGCGCATTCGGCGGCGGCGCGATAATCGGCAATCATCCCGTCATAATCTCCCAGCACCTGCCGTGTTCCGCCCCGGCACATCAGTAATTCGGCATTGCCCGGATAGGCGGCAATTGCCTCTTCCAGCACGCCGAGACACTGCTCGAAATCCCCGACGCAATGCAGCGCATAAAAATAATTCAGGTAAAACAGGAAATCCTTGTCGCCCTCCTGTGCGGCCAGAAACGCCAGATGCGGCAGCGCCTCCGCGTACTGACGCGACAGCATGTAGCATTTCACCAGCATCTCCCGGAGCGACACATCCTCAGGGTACGCATCGATCAGAGCCGTCAGCTGTTCCAGCGCGGGGGCAATCTGCTGGTTCTGGATACAATGCTGCACAAAACGATGCAGTGCCTGCTCAGTTACCTGATCGGGGCTACTCAACGCATCTCGGGAATGCTGAGACATTTAACCGGAAGCGGTTTTGGGACTGCTGGTCACCTGCGCCACTTTCAGCATGTCATCGCGCTCGCGCACCCACAGATCGGCATAGCCGCAATCGCGATAATCATCGTAATACGGGCCGCCGAGCGTATAGTGCAGGTTGGAAATCTCGCTCTCCGGCAGCGGGTCGTATTCATCCACCAGGAAGTTCCAGCGCAGCGGAATCTCGCCGATCAGTTCCTCGCTCTCCAGCCAGTGGAAGCGGTGCAGCTCCAGCCCGCTGGCGGTGTTCACATACTCCGGCGTCAGCGCCTTACACTTGGCGCAGTTCATCAGCATCACGCTCGACCAGTTTTTCTTCTCATAGGTGGTCTGCTGTTCGCCGAGAAACTTGGTGCTGGTCTTCGGCGTATAGTCATGCTTCACCACCATCACCGCATATTTATCGTCACGCAGATCCCATAGTTTGGCAATATCGTCGAGGAACAGCATGTCGTTATCCATGAAGATCGCCCAGCCTTCGTAATTGGTCAGGAACGGCGTCAGGAAACGCGAGAAGGAAAACTCGGTGGACTGCAGTGGATTGCGCTCGCGCCACATATGCGGCTCCAGCTGATCCATGCTCAGCGGCGTGAAGCTGACCGGCCGCGATGCCCGCGTCACGATACTATGCTGCAGCACATGATACACCCCGTGCATCCGGCGGTCATAGCCAATAAATACGCGAATCATATCGGTCTCTGTCATGCTCACTCCTCCTTTATGCGCTCGCTTCCGTAACGATATGCAAGTTACGTACCACTATGTTGACTTAGCCTCTTGATTGATATGGGTTTCAACCGCCTCACGGCCACCGGCATTGACGATATAATTTGCCAGTGCAGCCAGTACGCGCCCGTCGTAAAGCTTGCCGGAATCCTTGTTCAGCGCATTCATCGCCTCTTCCATGCTCATACCGTCGCGATACGAGCGCGCACTCACCATCGCCACGAAATCATTGGCGGTACGGATAATTTTCGCGGTCGGCAGGATAGCGTCATCCTTCAGCTTCATCGGGCCGCTACCGTCCACATGCTCCTGCGCCTGCTTCAGCGTATCGACCACCGGCCCGTCGAAGCGAATACCGGACAGCAGCTCGGCACCGGCCTGCATGGATTCGCGAATCTGTTCTTTCTCTTCCTTCTTTAGGGTCTTGGACGTCAGCATATTCTCCGGCACCATGATCTTCCCGATATTCATCAGGCGTCCGGCGATACCGGCGGTGTGAATCAGCGTCTCGTCCAGCCGCATCTCACGCGCCACGCCCTCGGCCACCATCGCCACACAGGCAGAGTGATGCGCCGCATTCGGGTCGCGTTTATCCACCACTGCCACCAGCGTATCGATCAGCTGTTGCAGGGTAGAGGCACGGCGTTCTTCTTCCCGCACCACATCGGTGATATCCTGTTCGATCACCAGCACGCCCGGCACCGATTCCTCGCGGTCGGGCAGGGGGATCGCATCCAGCGGGATATGCTGCGATTCCAGCACTTCCACCAGCTCGCCTTTTTCTTCCCGGCGCACAATATTGCTGCGCGGCTTCTGCTCGGCAATCGCATTCTCATTAGCCTGCAGCAACGGAAGCGCCCGCGCGCGTCCCAGCACGGCATCCAGCTTCTTGCCGATCAGGTCGCGCCGTTCCATTTTCGCTTCCTTGGCGGATTGCGCATTGGCATAGCAATACTGGCCGTTATGATCGAGGATAAACGTGCTCACTGGCGTATTCTCGGCAATCAGCTCCAGCAATTCTTCCTGCTTCTGAATGCGGTGGGAGAGCGAGCGATAATAACTGGCCGCCTGTTTTGCCCGCAGTGCCGTTGCATGTCGCCACAGCGCGATAAACGCTGTCGTGGCCAGCCCGGCAATCAGGATAAATCCCCAATAGAACATGCGTGTACGCGCTCTGGTTTCGGCCAGCGCCACCGTGTAATCAATCTTGCGCGCCACCACCCACGGCGTTTTCTCGACTTTCTTCGCCAGCGCGAATCCGGCTTCGTCGCGATAATCATACCCGGCCTGCATTGCGCCCGGCTCGGCGGCGGCCTGCACGCTGATCTCGGCATTCTCCGCTTCCAGTGTTAATTGCATCGCCGGGGTGCCGTTTTGCAACGGCGAGACGAAATCCACCACCCCGTCATGCGGGCTGAGCAGGATCGATTCGGCGGTCGGCTGGTTGCTGCCCACCGAATGCAATAGCTGGAAGAACCCGCTGCCGAGCTGCGCCACCGCGAACACATAGCCGAGCGGCGTCGAGCCTTCATCCTGTTGCACCCCGTGCACCGGCAGGCGGAACCCGACCACGGGCTGCCCGTTGGCTAGTCGGAACGGTTCGGAAATCACGTGCGCCTGTTCGTCGCTGATGCGCGTCAGCGAGGCGGGCAGCGTCGTATGCTCCGGCATATAGCGCGTGCTGACGATTGGCTGCATCCCGTAATTATAAAGCGCGATCCCGGCGGCTGGCTCGGTGCTGCTGTTGACCGGCAGGGTTTCCTGCTGTGCCGCGGGGGCGAATCCCCCGGCATTGGCGGATGCCACAATCAGGTTACGAATATAGGTCAGCTGCGCCGGTTCGTCACTCTCGCCGTCGCTCTCTCCGTCATCCAGTTCCAGTTCGGTCATGTAGAGCTTCAGCGACACATTGTTGGCCAGCGTATACAGCGCCGATTGCCGCTCAGTCACCCAGTTGGCAATAGCGTTACTGTGTGATCCGGCCACCAGCCCCAGTTGAATCTCGACCGACTGCACGTCGCGCGCCTGCTCGCGATCAATCAGCATGCTGATGGAGAGGAACCCCACCACCATCGCCAGCAACCAGACAATGAAGAAGATACGTCGCGCGCGGCCGCTCAAAGTAAATATGGAAATATCGAAAGACATCGTGCCCGGTCAGCGCCTAAAATTCATGACATTACTGCGCCCATACTATAAAGTAACAACAAAGCAGCAATAAAAAAATCAATCCGAGATGCAGAAATCAGGAATTCTTGCCATAGCCCTTATTACAGGCATCCTGTTCCATGCGCCGCCGGTGCGGGCGGATATCCACCTCTTCGGCTCGCGTGAGACCATCAACACCAACCTCTCTCCATTTCCCAAATGGACGGGTGTGCTGAAGAAAGACCCCGCCCATCGCCAGAAAATGAAGACCAAATGCGCCCGCCAGTGCCTCTATGATCAATGGATGACCATCGTCGACCGATCGCGCAAATCCGGCTTGCGCGAGAAGCTACGCAGCGTCAACCGTGACATCAACCGCCTGGAATACATCACCGACATCGTCAATTGGGGCATGCAGGATTACTGGGAGTCGCCTTACGAGTTCTTCTGGCGCAACGGCGACTGCGAAGATTACGCCATCGCCAAATACATGACCCTGAAGATGCTGGGGGTGCCGACCGACACCATGCGCATCGTGGTGTTGCAGGACAACAACCTCAACCTGCTGCATTCGGTGCTGGTGGTGCGTGACGGCGGGGTCAACTACATCCTCGACAACCAGATCCAGACGGTGGTGCGCGACCGCGACATCCACCATTACGCCCCCATCTATTCCATCAACGAAGGCCATTGGTGGCGCCATTTGCCGTAAAACGGGCGATTATGCTTGTCTTTCAGCCATTAATTCGTTAACCAAGGGGCAGAACAATCAGGAGAAATCGCATGGCGTCCGAGCAAGCACCGAAACCACTCTTCTTCAACGACCCGCACCCGATCAGCAAGGATCGTCACGGCAACGCGGGGCTGAACAAGCTGGATCACGTATCCTTTGCGGCCAAGACCAACTCCATTCCGCTCAACATCGTGGAATTTTTTGACGCCTGTAAGCATTTCCCGATCGTCTTCACCACCGGCGAGCAGCCGACCCCGGTCGCGCTGGTAGGGATTGAAGACAGCCACAATTATTTCGTCGGCGACAAGGGTGAATGGCAGCAGGACACCTACCTCCCGGCCTACATCCGCAAATACCCGTTCATCCTGATGGAAGATCAGGCGGCGGATCGCTGGATTCTGTGCGTCGATGAGAAAGCCCCGAACTATGCGGCGAAAGGCGCGGACATGCCGTTCTTCACCGATGCGGGCGAGTCCAGTGAGATGACCGACAACGCGCTGAAATTCTCCACCAGCTACCAGCAGCAGCATAATATGACGCTGGAATATTGCCGTGCGCTGAAGGAAAACGGCCTGCTCAGCGAGAAAACCTCCACGCTTAACCTGCCGGACGGCAGCACCATGAGCCTTGGCGGATTCGCGGTGATCGACGAGAAAGCCTTCGCCAACCTGCCGGACAACACTTTCCTTGAGTGGCGCAAACGCGGCTGGACGGCAGTGACGGATGCCGTGCTGATCTCCGGCACCAACTGGCGCCAGCTTGGTGTCATGGCCGGTCGCTACAAGATGAAAAAAGCGGGCTAGCGCCTACAAGCTACTCACCTTCAGTGTTACGTCGCGGTGAATCCACACATTCATCAGCAGCCCGAACGCCAGAAAGATAGTAATCAGCATTGTTCCGCCATAGGAGAGCAGCGGCAGCGGCACACCGACCACCGGCAGCAGCCCCATCGACATGCCGATATTAATCAGCACATGCAGGAACAGCAGCGCCCCGATCCCGACAGCGATCAGCGCCCCGAAACGGTGGCGTGAGCGCAGCGCAATTCCGATACAGAACACCAGCAGCAACAGATAGCTGAGAATCACCACCAGACAGCCGACAAACCCGAATTCCTCGGCCAGCATGGTGAAAATAAAGTCGGTCTGTTTCTCCGGCAGGAAGTCGAGCTGCCCCTGCGATCCCTTGAGATACCCCTTGCCGAACAGCCCGCCGGAGCCAATCGCGATGATCGACTGAATGATATTATACCCCGCACCCAGCGGGTCCTGGTCCGGGTTAAGGAAGGTCAGCACGCGCTGCTTCTGGTAATCATGCAGGAACTGCCACGCCACCGGCAGCGCGATCAGCGCGCCCGCCCCGGCGATGATGAAATAAATCCACCGCACCCCGGCCACGAACAATACAATCGCGCCCACCACCAGCAGGATAAATGCCGTGCCGAGGTTCGGTTGCTTGAGGATCAGCGCCGCCGGAATCGCCAGCAGGATCAGCGGAATCAGCAGATACATCGGGTGCGGTTTTTCATTCGGATGGAAGGTATGGAAATAGCGCGCCAGCACCACGATAATCCCCAGTTTCATCAGCTCCGACGGCTGCAGATTGACCGGCCCCAGCGCAATCCACCGCTGCGCTCCCATGCCGATATGCCCGCTGACTTCCACCGCCACCAGCATCAGCACGCCGATACCATAGAGCGGATACGCCAGCTTCAGCAGCCATTGCGGCGGCATGTAGGCAATCACCAGCATCCCCACAAACGCCGGGAAAAAGCGGATCAGATGCGAGCGCGCCCACGGGTCGAGATGCCCGCCACCGGCGGAATACTGCATCATCATCCCGATCATGAACAGGAACAAAATCAGGAACATCAGCCCCCAGTTGAGCTGCCCGATCCAGTAGAAAATATGACGTCCACGACCCATCAGCTGACCTCCTCTTCCGGTGGTTCAGGCAATGGGGCGGGTGGGCCGCCATGTTCCATTTCGTTGAGTTTTAAGAACACGTCGCGTACTACCGGTGCAGCTGCGCTGGAGCCACCGCCGCCATGCTCGATAATCGCCGCCACCGCATAGCGTGGCACATCGAAGGGCCCGTAGCCGACGAACAGCCCGTGGTGACGATCCTTCCACGGAATGCTGTTCTGATCCACGCCGCGCTGGGTGATACGTTTCACCTGTGATGTCCCGGTCTTTCCGGCCATGGTCATTGGCAGGTCAATCAGCCGTTTGCCATAGGCGGTGCCGCGCGTGCTATTGACCACGTCGATCATCCCTTGCCGGATAATCGCCAGATTCGTCTGCTTCACATCCAGCGCCGGGGCGGGGGCGGGGTCGTCGCGCATCAGCAATGTTGGCGCTACCGCTGTTCCGCCTGCAATCCGCGCCGTCATGATCGCCAGTTGCAGCGGCGTCGTCAGCACATAGCCTTGCCCGATCCCGGCATTCACCGTATCCCCCGGCACCCACGGCTGGCCATAGCTCGCACGCTTCCAGTCGGGCGTTGGGGTCAGCCCGGATTTTTCCGCCGGGATTTCAATGCCGGAGACCGCGCCCAGCCCAAGCTTACGCGCCATCTCGCTCACTTTCTCAATCCCCAGTTGATGCGCCATCTGATAGAAAAACGTATCGCAGGACTGCGTCAGCGCATCCACCACATTCATTGATCCGTGCCCGCCGGCCTTCCAGCAATTGAAACGGTGACTGCCGAGGAAGAAATGGCCGGGGCAGAACACCCGCGACTGTTCGGTGATCAGTCCGGCTTCCAGCGCTGCCAGCCCCACCACCATTTTGTAAGTCGAGCCGGGCGGATACTGCCCGGTCACCGCCTTGTTCATTAGCGGGGTTTTGGGGTTGTTGCGCAATTCGTTCCAATAGCCATGCGTGATGCCGACGCTGAATGTATTCGGATCGAATGCAGGCATCGATGCCAGCGCCAGCACATTACCTGTCTCCACCTCCATCACCACGATCGCGCCGCTCTCACCCGCCAGCCGCTTGGCGGCGTAGGACTGCAGCTCATAATCCACCGTCAGCTTCAGCGCTTCGCCGGGCACACTGTCGCGCCGTTCCAGCTCGCGCACCGGCAAGCCTTTCACATTCACTTCGATATGCCGCAGCCCGGCCTCGCCGCGCAGGCGTTTCTCGAATGTTTTCTCAATGCCGTTCTTGCCGATCTTGAAACCCGGCAGTTTCAGCACCGGCTGGTTGTCTTCCAGTTCCTCTTCTGAGACCGCGCCGACATAGCCGATCAAATGCGATGCCTCGCTCGCCAGCGGATAATGCCGCACCTGTCCGGTTTCAATCACCACGCCCGGCAGGTTGGGGGAGTGGAACTCCAGCGCCGAGAGTTCATCCCAGCTCAGATGCTCCTTCACCATCACGCTGCGCCCGATCCACACCTGTTTCAGTTTGGCGTCCAGCTCATCGAGCGCGGCTTTGTCGAGTGACAGAATATCGGCGATGCGCTCAATGGTGCGCAGTGTTTCATCGCGTTCCCTGCGTTCCAGCAGCACGCGGTAATAGGTCTGGTTTTCCGCCAGTTCGATCAGCTTGCGGTCGAGGATCGTTCCGCGCGACGGCGGAATCAGTTGCAGATTGACCCGGTTGTCTTCCGCCAGTGTTTTATAGGTGCTGGATTTCATGAACTGCAGGTAATACAGCCGCGCCAGCAGCGCCGAGATAGCGGTAAACTGCACCCCGCCGAGAATGAGCGCGCGTCGTGTAATCAGTTGTTTGCGTTCATTCGCCGTTGCCATGACGCGTCGCGTATCCTGCTATCGTTTGGGGTTGCGTACCATCCTCAGTGTACGGGTAAAAATCATATGCACAAGAGGGTACCACATCGCTGTCCATAACCAGTGCAGCAGGATGGGTGCCAGTGGCAGCACGGCATCATACGCAAACTGGTATCCCAGCCAGAACGCCACCCATGCGGGCAGGCTCATCGCCACGAATCCGGCCCAGTAAAACCAGATGGTTTGTTTGACGAAACGATGGCTGGCCATCATCACGAACAGCCGCAGTAACAACAGGGTCAGGCCGTACATGCCCATCGGCGCGCCGGTGAAACTATCCATCAGCAGGGCAATGATGAATACAATCACGAGCGGCAGATAGGCTGGGGTCAGCAGGCTCCAGTAGAACACCGCGATCATCACGAAAGACGGCATGAACAGGGTGTTGCTGGCCACCGGAATCGGCGTCAGCGTCATCAGCGCCGCCACCAGCGTAAACAGCGAAGGAAGGAAAGAGGTGAAACGAAAGGATTCGGATGCCAGCCGCTGTGGCATAGCTATTCGGTCACTTTGCTGACGATGCGGACATATTCGAGCTTGTCGAAATTAGCGTAAGGCGTGATGCGGACATTGTTGCCGTCGATGGACGCGACTTCGCCGACGATCAGCCCGGCAGGGAACACCCCGCCATCGTCGGTCGTCACGATGCGCTCGCCCACGGCAATACTGGTTTCTTCCGGCAAATACATCATGCCCGGCGTTGCGGAATTATCGCCCGCCAGAATTGCTTTGTCGCGGGAGGTCTCGGCAATCACCGGAATGCGGGAATTGATATCGGTAATCGCCAGCACCTGCGAAGTGCGGAACCCGGTATTGACCACCCGGCCAACCACCCCGTCATTGCTCACCACCGCCTCTTGCTGACGCACGCCGTGGCGCTCCCCGGCATCCAGCACCAGCCGGTTGTTATAAGTATGCCCGGCGGCACCCACCACCCGTGCGGTGGTAAAGGCGAATTGCGTCGGCGCGGGCAGGTCGGTCAGCTCGCGCAGCGAAGCGTTTTCCACTTCCAGCTGGCGCGCCACTGACTGCCATTGCAGCAGGCGTTTATTCTCTTCGCGCAGCCGTGCATTGTCCTGATACAGGAACACCAGATGGTCAATTTTTTCATTGACGGTTTCCACGAACGCGGCGGGCGCGGACAGCGCATCCACCAGCGGGGCGAACCCGTCAGTAAAAACGGTGCGGAGATTGTGAACCCAGTGGGAATCGTCACGACTCATGGAGATCATCACCAGTGATGCCATCACCAACAGAACCAGGCTGCCTCGGCTGACCCAGTGCTTCAGTGATAATGACGCTTGGCGCGTCGCAGTGCGGTATGGGCGCATGGTGCCCCGTCTCCCTGTCTTGATCCTCTATATTATTATGCTTACCGAAAAAACTTTAAGTAACAGTAAATAGGATGATTGCTGAATACCAAAGCCATATCCAGATTAACCACTATCGCTGGTAGGTGACAAGCAAAATATGCACCGATTCACAAGTTTCTACACCACATGTTGGGTGGTTAACGCTTGCAAGCGATGTGAGAGTTAGTATGCTGATATTTGTGGAAATGCAGGATTATATTGATTACCTTGTATGGGTGCCCGTTGCTTTGGGGCCGATATTTTTGGTCAAATATCTGGTTGGGTTACATCGCATCCAAAAACAGAACGAAGGTATCCGGTTAACCCCGAAAGTAGGGGTTGATATAAGTGAATTATCCACGGATATTTTGCCGTACATATACAAAGCCCTTCGGCCTCATGAACGATTCTCGGGCGAACGCATGTTGTTTGAATCTGTATTTGACGAATCCCCAAACACGCTTTCAAACGAAGTACGGCAATACCTCGAACGAACGATAAGTGAAGAACTGAAGAAACGGGGTGTTAACGCGCTAACGTAAATCCACCGTGACATCGCTGAGGGAGAGTTGCTGCGTCACCATCGCCTTCAGCTCGTCCAGCGCTTCCGGCGTCAGCGCTTCGCAACGTACGATGATCGCCGGCTGCGTGTTGGATGCCCGTGCCAGCCACCAGCCGCCATTGTGATTCACCCGCACGCCGTCGACTTCGTTCACGTCCAGTTCGGTCGCGGCCAGCCGTGCGCGAATCTCTTCGACGATGGTGAATTTGCGTGCTTCCTCCACGTCGATCCGCAGCTCCGGCGTATTATAGACGGCAGGAATCCCTGCGCGCATCGCCGCCAGTGTGTCGGATGATTTCGCCAGCAAATCAAGCAGGCGCACCGCGGCATACAGCCCGTCATCGAACCCGTAATACCCGTCAGCGAAAAAGATATGCCCGCTCATTTCCCCGGCGATGGCGGCTTTCTCTTCGGCCATCTTCGCCTTGATCAGCGAGTGCCCGGTCTTCCACATGATCGCCTTGCCGCCATGCGCGGTGATATCGTCAAACAATGTCTGGCTGGCTTTCACATCGGCGATGATCGTCGCCCCCGGCTGCCGCGACAGAATCTCGCGCGCAAAAAACATCAGCAACTGGTCGCCCCATACGATATTCCCGTCGGCATCCACCGCGCCCAACCGGTCGCCGTCGCCGTCGAACGCCACGCCGACATCGGCCCCATGCTCCGCCACTGCGCGTTGCAGATCCACCAGATTCTCCGCCACGGTCGGGTCGGGGTGGTGGTTCGGGAATTGCCCGTCAATTGTCTCGAACAATAGCGTATGCTTGCCCGGCAGCCTGGCTGCCAGTGCTTCCATCACTTCTCCGGCGGCGCCGTTCCCGGCATCCCACACCACGGAGAGTTCCTTGCCGCCATCGCCGCTGAACCCTTCCAGCAGTCGCGCCACATACACATCGAAAATCGACTGCTCCTCAATGCTGCCGTCGCCGTCCTGCAGGTCGCCATTTGCCACCAACTGGCCGAGCGCCAAAATATCGTCGCCATAAAACGGCTTGGTGCCGTTGGTCATCTTAAAGCCGTTATGCGTCGGCGGGTTGTGTGATCCGGTCACCATGATGCCGCCGTCTGCCTTCAGGTGATACACCCCGAAATAGAGCATCGGCGTTGGGCCAAGGCCGAGCGAGATCACCTGCGCTCCGGCGGATGCCATGCCTTCGGCCAGTGCGTTGGACAGGGCAGGCGAGCTCATCCGCCCGTCTCGTGCCATCGCAATGCGCGGCGTGGCGGTGTTCTGGCTGCGGGCGATGCTGGTGGCATAGGCCTTGCCGATCAAAAACGCGACATTCTCGGTTAGGGATTCGTCGGCGACCCCACGAATGTCGTAAGCCCGCAGAATATGGGGGTCGATACGCTGGTCGCTGGCGGGGGAAATCGGTGCTTGCTGGCTCATGCCGGGGTCTCCTTACTATCTGTAACGTGTTTTTGTGCAAAAATGAAACAATTGAAAAGGTTAACTAATCATGAAAAATCAACGGCTTTCATTTAATGCTTGTTTAACATAACTATGCGATCATAACAGGGTGGCATGATCGCGCAGAGCGCATAAACCGGGGAGTTTTTTTGTGACTTAGGTCACGCATGCTGCCAATTTACAATTGTTAAAAAAGTGAATTGGTATATAAATACCCCAAAATAAATGCTGTTGCAGAGTATCTAGCAAAGCAATAGAGGGAAGGCAAGAAAATGGAAAAAAGATTGGTGGTTGATGGTCCTGTCGTGCCAGTCATTTTATCGGGGGGGATGGGCAGCCGCCTGTGGCCGATGTCCCGTAGCAAATACCCGAAACAATTCCTGAGCTTCTCGGATAATCCGAACACCAGCCTGCTGCAACAGACCGCGCAGCGCATTGGCCGCAAGAAGCCGATGCAAAGCCCGGTGGTGGTCAGCAACGAGGAACATCGTTTTCTGGTGGCGGAACACATGAAAGCGGCGGGATTTGAGGACGCCGATATTATTCTCGAGCCGATGATGCGCAACACCGCACCGGCCATTACCGCTGCGGCACTATACATCCGTTCACTCTATAAGAATGCATTGATGCTGGTGCTGCCGTCAGACCATATTATTACCGATGAACAGGCGTTCGAAAAAGGCGTCTCGCTGGCGGCGGATGCCGCGCGCGAAGGCCATCTGGTCACCTTCGGCATTGCCCCGGAATACCCGGAAACCGGCTATGGCTATATCCGTCAGGGCAAAATGCTCAACGGCGCGCTGGATGGCAAGGGCATTTTCGAGGTCAATCAATTCGTCGAAAAACCGGATGCGGAAACCGCTGGCAAATACCTCGACTCAGGTGAGTATTCCTGGAACAGCGGCATGTTTATGTTCCCGGTCGACACCTTCCTGGATGAGATGGAAGCCCACCAGCCGGAGGTGATGAAACAGGTCACGCAGGCGGTGGAGAAAGCCAAAAGGGAAACCGACTTCATCCGTCTGGATGAGGAAAGCTTTGCGGCATCGCCGTCCATTTCCGTGGACTATGCCGTCATGGAACATACCGACAAAGCGGCGCTTGTGCCGATGTCCTGCGGTTGGAGTGATGCCGGTGCATGGGATGCGCTGTGGCGTATCGGCAATAAAGATGCGGACGGCAACGTCATCAAGGGCACCAGCTACACGCAGGATGTAAAGAACAGCTACCTGCACGCTGGCGACGGCCCGCCGATTGCGGCGCTGGGTATCGAAGATCTCGTAGTGGTCTCCACCAAGGATATGGTGCTGGTCACTAAGAAAGACCGTGCGCAGGATGTCAAACAACTGATGGAAGATGTGAAGCTGGAAAACAGCGACCTCGTCGATCAGCATCTGCGTGTCTATCGCCCGTGGGGTTTCTATGAAACCATTGAGCTGGGCCCGCGCCATCAGGTGAAACATATTCACGTCAAACCGGGCGCCAAACTGTCGGTGCAGATGCACCATCACCGTGCCGAGCACTGGGTGATCACCAATGGCACCGCGCGGGTGCAGCGTGACGATGAAGAGCTGGTGCTGAGCGAGAATGAATATGTCTATATTCCACTGACGGCGATTCATTCGGTTGAGAATATTGGCAAGATCGGCCTTGATTTCATTGAGGTGCAGCACGGCGAATATCTGGGTGAAGACGACATCGTCCGCTTTCAGGATATGTACGGCCGCGAAGGCACCAACACGTAATAGTGCAAGGGAAAAGAAGCGAGGTCAGTAGACCGAGCCAGTCTTGAACTCTGCCCATTGCTAAGCGCAGTAGGCGCGTGCAGGGGCAAAACAAAGACTAGCCGCTAATCCAACGATCCAGCATCGTAAACAGATACCGGTTTACATCGGGCAGATGGTGCTGCAGCGCCAGAATCTCATCGGCTGACTGCACATATTTACCGTTGCTTTTCAACTCATGTCCCACATGATCCATCATCTCTTGCAGGCGCGGCTGCGTCATCTCCGGGTGGCACTGCCAGCCCATCACTTTGTCGCCATAGATGAATCCCTGCTGCCCGCATGCCTCGCTGCTGGCCAGTTCCACCGCGCCTTCCGGGATGCCGAAACGCTCGCCGTGCCAGTGAAACATCATGAACTGCTCCGGCAGTCCGGCCAATAACGGCAAACGCTGCGCGTCCTCGCTCAGTGTCACCGGGAAAAACCCGATTTCTTTCTCCGGGTTGGGGGTCACCTCCGCTCCCAGTATCTCGGCGATCAACTGTGCACCGAGACAGATACCGAGCACATGCTTATCCTTCGCTATCGCCTCGCGCAGGCAGGCTTTCTCTGTGGCCAGCCACGCATATTTCCTCTCATCATGCACGCTCATCGGCCCGCCCATGCTGATCAGAATATCCACCTCGTTGAGGTTGGGCAGGGGAGAGTCCGCCTCAAAGCAGCGTGTGCGGGTGATCTGGTATTCACGCTCCAGCGCCCAGCGTTCGATAGCGCCCAGCGCTTCAAAAGAGACATGTTGAAAAAAATGTAGATGCATGCCGCTACTCTAACGATTGAAATCGACCCTTCAACAGGAAATCAGGTGACAGTTATACGGCAGGTCGTTTAAGAAAGGATGAACCAATCAACGAGGAAGTCCCATGCCGCAACAATGGATCGACGCCCATGTGCATCTCTTCGCCGCCCGCACCACGGATAAAAGCGCCGCGCCGTCACTGGCCGCCACTGGCACGCTACATGATGTGGTCACCTACGACAAGGTGCTGAAGAACAATCTGCCGGAAGGTGTGGTCAATGTGGATTTCAGCGGCGCTAAAACCTCAGAACATGTCATCGATGCACTGGAAGACCTGAAACGCAGCGGCATTCCCGCACGCGGCATCGTCAAAGCCTCGGTCGATCAGCCGGAGACGCTCGACTGGCTGAGCCGACCGGATATCATGGGCGTGCGTTTCTATGCCAAGGATAGCGTGCCCGACCTCACCACTGAGCGTGAAAAATGGCACCATTTATTCAATGTGCTGCGCCATCAGGGTAAGCACATGCTGGTCTATGGGCTTGGCGATCACCTGCACGGGCTGATCGAACAACTGCCGGAAGACCTGCCGTTGCTCATCGACCATCTCGGCATGCCGCACGCGGAGAATGGCTACAACGATCCGCATTTTCGTCGCCTGTGCCAGAAGATGAAACACCGCGACCGCACCGCCGGGCCTGTCTATTTCAAAGGCCCCGGCTACCGCACCAGCACCGTGCCGGAAAAAGCACTGCCTTTCCTGCAGGCCATTATCGGGGAATTTGGCGAAGACCGCCTGTTGCTGGGCGCCAGCGACGCTCCGTTCTTCGGGCCGGTCAGCGGCGTCTCACCGGGCAACAGCGGCAAAATGTTCGCCGAGGTGATGGATTATCCCCGCGTTCTCGCCTATCTCGACGCGCTGATTGCAGCGCTGGCGGAGCACACGGGGCTTGACGCCGATGATCTGTCGGCTAAGCTTTGCCGCAACAACGCGAAACAACTCTACCGTTTCTAAGATATAAAGAGGAGATTATGGCAGGCCATAGTAAATTCAAAAACATCATGCACCGCAAAGGTGCGCAGGACAAAAAGCGCGCCAAGATTTTCACCCGTCTGATCAAGGAGATCATCGTCGCCACCAAATCCGGCATGCCTGACCCGACGATGAACCCGCGCCTGCGTGCGGCCATCGCGGCGGCCAAGGCGGAGAACATGCCGAAGGACAAGATCGAGAACGCCATCAAGCGCGGCTCCGGTGAATCCGACGGCGAGACCTACGAGGAAATCCGCTATGAGGGCTACGGCCCCGGCGGCGTCGCCGTCATCGTCGAAGTGCTGACCGACAACCGCAACCGCGCCGCCTCGGAAGTACGTGCGGCCTTCTCCAAGAACGGCGGCAATCTGGGTGAGACCGGCAGCGTCAATTTCATGTTCGACCGCAAGGGCGAGATCGCCTATCCCGCCGATGCCGCCGATGAAGAGAGCATGCTGGAAGCGGCCATCGAGGGCGGCGCCGACGATTGCGCTACCGATGAGGACGGCCATGTCATCACCACCGCGCCGGAATCATTGCATGAGGTGCTGGGCGTGCTGGAAGAAAAATTCGGTGAGCCGAAATCGGCCAAGCTGGCATGGATTCCGCAAACCACCACCCCGCTCGACGAAGCGGCGGCCTCGACCATGATCAAACTGATCGACGCGCTCGAAGAAAGTGACGACGTGCAGGAAGTCACCGCCAATTTCGAAATCGACGACGACATCATGGAACGCCTGAGCGCGTAATCAGTAGTCAGTATCCCGTATTCAGGCAGATTCCCGCGTGCGCGGGAATGACGCGTCTCTCTTTATCCCTTCTCCCTTGGGGAGAGGGTTAGGGTGAGGGGTTATAATAGAAAACTCATTGCGGAGCAATGCATCCCCTAACCTCTAACCCCTAACCTCTAAACTCTTGACGTATTCGCTTTATCTCCATCCAGCGATGGTCTAAGTTGAAACAATCAAACACAGCGAATGGGTAGCACGCATGGCACGCATTCTCGGGGTAGACCCTGGGCTGGGCACCACCGGCTGGGGCATCATCGATCAGCAGGATAACTGCCTGCGTTATGTGGCGTCCGGCCACATCACCACCGCGCGGCAGGGCACGCTCTCGGAGCGCCTCTACACCATCCATCAGGAACTGGAGCGCATCACCGCGGCCTATAAACCGTCGCAGGCCGCGGTCGAAGAAACCTTCGTCAACGTCAACGCCGCCTCAACCCTCAAGCTCGGCAATGCTCGCGGCGCCATCCTGTTGTCGCTGGCCGTCGCCGGTCTGCCGGTGGCGGAATACGCGGCCACGCTGGTCAAGAAATCCATCGTCGGCGTTGGGCGTGCGGAGAAGGGGCAGGTCGGCATGATGGTCAAGACCCTGCTGCCTGCATGCGACGAGCGCAGCACCGACGCGCTCGATGCGCTGGCCATTGCCATCTGCCATGCCAACCACGCCAAAGTGCGCACGCTGGTGGAGCAGGCGGCATCATAAGGAGAAGCATATGATCGGAAAACTAACCGGAAAAATCGACAGCATCGGCACCGACTCATTGATCATTGATGTCGGCGGCGTCGGCTATGTCGTCTTTGCCTCCTCGCGCACCTTGCAACAGGTGGAAGGGCTGAGCGGTCAGGTCGGGCTGCTGATCGAAACCCATGTGCGCGAAGACCATATCCATCTCTACGGATTCATGTCGGTGCTGGAGCGCG
>JAUIJX010000007.1 GCA_030430795.1 Alphaproteobacteria bacterium
CCTGATCGCACAGGCCAACCGCCTGCAGACCGACTTCATCCTCGGCGTCTATCAACCGCAGCTGCAAGCACTGCAATCATCATTAGGATAAGATAAGGAAACGCTACTTCTTCTCTTTAGGCAGGCGCTGTAACACCGCGGCAAAGAATCCGTCCGTCTGGTGCTGATGCGGGTACAGGCGCATATACGCGTGCTCGACATCCACCGGCAACGGACTGAAATCCGGATGCTGCTTCAGGAATGCGTCAATCTGCTCTTCATTCTCTTCGTTGAAGATGGAGCAGGTCGCATAGACCAGTCGGCCAAATGGCTTCACCAGCCGCGCCGCGCTCTCTAAAATCCGCTTCTGCAGATCGACCACTTCGCGCACATCCTTCTCGTCCGTGCGCCATTTCAGATCGGGATTGCGCCGCCACGTGCCGGAACCGGAGCATGGCACATCGAGCAGCACCCAATCCGCCGTCTCCTTATGCCGCTTGATGAACTGGTCACGCTCATCCTTAATCACGCGCAGTTGTACATTATGCACCCCGGCGCGTGCCAGTCGCTTAGGCATCTGGCTGAGCCGCGCATCCGACGTATCCCACGCCAGAATACGTCCCTTGTTTTTCATCCGCGCCGCCAGCGCCAGCGTCTTGCCCCCCGCCCCGGCACAGAAATCGATGACTTTTTTACTGCCGCCGACATCCATCAGCGCCGACACCATCTGTGAGCCCTCATCCTGCATCTCGAACCAGCCATCGCGGAATGCCTGCGTGGTAAACACCGCGCCGCGTTTCTTCAGACGCACACCCGTCTGCGTATGCGGGGTTTCTTCCGGTTCAAACCCTTCCTTCGCCAGTGCCGCTATCACCTCCTTGCGCGTCGCCTTCAATGTGTTGACGCGAAGATCCACCGGCGCTTCCTGATTCATCGCTTCCATCGCCACATAGATCTTGTCGTCGAACAGCCCGGTGATGCGCGACTCCATCCAGTCCGGGTAATTAAACCGCACCGGATTCGGCAAGGTGCCATGAATCAGCGGCGTACCGGCATACTGTTCGATCAGTTTACGCTCCATGCCGGTCAGCTTCTCCGCGCCATATTCCTCACCGGTGAAATACTGCTCCATCGCCGCCATGTCGGCCTCTTCTATATAAAGCAGCGCCAGCATTACCACGTTACGCGGCGTAATCTCCGCACCGGCCTTCTCCAGCCACCATTCCAGCGTCGCACCGTTGCGCAGGATATAATAGATGATGCGGGAGACCTCTCCGCGATCCTTCGAGCCCATATAACGGCGCTCGCGGTAATACTGTGCCAGCAGCGCATCCGCCGGGGCACGCCCGCCCGAACTCCACACCTCGTTCAGTGAGGTAATCAGCTCAATGACAGCCTGTATGCGTGCGGATGGTTTCATGAAAATTAGTTATCTACGCGGTAATTAGGTGCTTCGCGTGTAATGGTGATGTCGTGGACATGGCTCTCGCGCAGCCCGGCACCGGTGATACGCACAAACTCGGAACGGGTCTGCAGCGCCGGAATATCCGAGCTGCCGGTATAACCCATCGCTGCCTTCAGGCCGCCCACCAGTTGATGCACCACCGTCGACAACGCGCCTTTGAACGGCACACGCCCTTCCACGCCTTCCGGCACCAGCTTCAGCGCATCCTGAATTTCCTGCTGGAAGTAACGATCCGCCGATCCACGCGCCATCGCGCCGACCGAACCCATCCCGCGATAGGCTTTGTAGCTGCGTCCCTGATAGAGAATCACCTCGCCCGGACTTTCATCCGTCCCGGCAAACAGCGACCCGATCATCGCGCAATCCGCACCGGCGGCAATCGCCTTGGCCAGATCGCCGGAGAATTTGATCCCGCCATCAGCCACCAGCGGCACTTTGTGTTTCTTACAAATCGGCGCCACATCCATAATGGCGGAGAGCTGTGGCACCCCGACCCCGGCAACGATCCGCGTCGTGCAGATGGAGCCCGGTCCAATACCGACCTTCACGCCGTTCACCCCGGCCTTGATCAATGCCAGCGCCGCCTCTCCGGTCGCCACATTCCCGGCAATAATCTGCAAATCCTTATGCTGCGCACGCAGTTCCTTGACTGTGTTGATCACCCCGGCAGAATGCCCGTGCGCGGTATCGACCACCACCAGATCCACCCCGGCTGCGATCAATGCTTCGGCGCGCTCAATGCCGTTCGCGCCTGTCCCGACAGCAGCACCAACGCGGAGACGTCCCTGCGTATCCTTGGATGCATGCGGGTGCGTTTCCGCTTTCTCAATATCTTTCACCGTGATCAGCCCGATACAACGATAGGCATCATCCACCACCAACAGCTTTTCAATACGGTGCTTGTGCAGTGAGGTTTTGGCATCATCCAGCGACACGCCTTCCTTGACCGTCACCAGATCGGTCTTGGTCATCAGCTCGCTGACCGGCTGAGCCGAATCGGACGCAAAACGCACATCGCGGTTGGTGAGAATCCCCACCAGTTTGCCGCCATTCTCTACCACCGGAATCCCGGAAATATGATGCTCCTGCATTAGAGCAAGCGCGGCCGCCAGCGTCTCATCCGGCTGAATCGTCACTGGGTTGACCACCATACCGGACTCAAACTTCTTCACGCGGCGCACCTCATCGGCCTGCTCCGCAATCTCCATATTCTTGTGAATGGTACCGATGCCACCATGCTGTGCCATCGCAATCGCCAGACGCGACTCGGTGACCGTATCCATCGCCGCCGACATCAGCGGAATCCCCAACTCAATACCCTGAGTAACATAGGCGCGGGTATTCGCATGTGCAGGCAGAATTTCAGACGCCGCCGGTTTCAGCAGCACATCGTCAAAGGTGAGGGCTTCATGGATGGTCTTACTCATAGATGTCATATTCCTCTCAGGCAAATATGACGCCTTCTCTTAACGTAAAGAACGCAGCCTGTCACCCTCTATTTTCGCTTTTATTACATTTTGCTCCCCGGCTCGCCTACTGCTCGCCAGATGAGCCTAACGTGCTCCGCACGACTAAAGGGCTCGGTCTCCTGACCTCGCATAACGCGCGTGATTAAGCGAAGGCTTCTTCCCACGTCCCCGTGGTCGCCGCCTTGGTATATTCCGTCACCCGGTTCTCGAAGAAGTTGGTATGTTCCACCCCGTTGAGGATCTCATCCATCCACGGCAGCGGGTTCTTCTCGATTTTATAGAGCGGCTGCAGGCCAAGCTGCGTCAGGCGGCGGTCACCGATAAAGCGGATATAGCGCTTCACATCGGTCGCCGTCAGCCCTTCGATACCCCCCACACCAAAGGCGAGGTCGATAAACGCATCTTCCAGCGTCAGAATCTTATCGCAAATCTTGTAGATTTCGCGGCCATGCTCCTCGGTATCCACTTCCGGATTCTCGTGCAGGAAGGTGCGATACAGACGAATGATGGACTCGGTATGCAGCGACTCGTCACGCGCTGACCATGCCACAATCTGCCCCATCCCCTTCATTTTACCGAAACGCTGGAAGTTCAGCAGAATGGCAAAAGAGGCGAACAGCTGCAGCCCTTCGGTGAACCCGCCGAATGCCGCCAGCGTCTTGGCGATCCCGTCTTTGGTATCGACACCGAACGTGTGCATATAGTCGTATTTATCCTTCATTTCCTTATATTTCAGGAAGGCCTGATATTCGGTCTCCGGCATGCCGAGCGTATCCAGCAAGTGAGAGTACGCCGCAATATGGATGGTCTCCATGTTGGAGAACGCCGCCAACATCATCTGCACCTCGGTCGGCTGGAACACACGGGTATAATGCCGCATATAACAGTTATTCACCTCGATATCGCTCTGGGTGAAGAAGCGGAAAATCTGCGTCAGCAGATGCTTCTCGTCAGCGGTCATCTTGGTTTTCCAGTCTTTCACGTCATCGGCCAGCGGCACTTCCTCCGGCAGCCAGTGGATACGCTGCTGCATCAACCATGCATCATACGCCCACGGATAGGAAAACGGTTTATAAATCGGTTCTGCATCCATCAATGACATTGTCTACTCCTTAGAGGTTAGAGATTAGAGGTTAGAGGCCAGGGATTTTTCCAATCCTCCAAGCATCCGCCCTATCTCGGTTGTTTGTTCCAACAATGGAAACATTGCTGACTGTTCGAAATAACCTATATCGCAGGCTATCTCTAATTGTGTTTCCAGTTCGGCAAGCGATCCTTGAGCAATACCGATAAACCGGACATATTCTTTCGTAGGGCGGGCATTACCTTCAGCGATATTAGAAGGTACTGAGACAGCGGAACGTCGCATCTGCGCAACCAACCCATAGGCCTCTTCTTTAGGAAGCCCGCTCGTAAGACGATATATTTCCACCGCCAGTGCCTTACTGGATTGCCACACCTTCAAGTCACGGTAACTCCTGACCGGCATATCGACAATTTCAGCCATACGAATCCCTAGCCCCTAATCTCCAGCCTCTAGCCTCTACTTGGTTACTGGCAAGCCAGACATTCGTCGTAATTGTTATCGGCCTGTACGTCCGGTTGTCCGTCTTTCGGCTTGAGCAGGGACATTTCCAGCTGCACGCGACCGGTTTTGTTGGACACTTTCTCTGCACGCTGCATGGAAGTCGAGCGGCAGTAATACAAGCTTTTGACACCTTTTTTCCAGGCACTGAAATGGATCTGGTGCAGATCGCGCTTATGCACATTCGGTGCAATAAACAGGTTGATCGACTGTGCCTGACAGATATACGGCGTGCGATCCGCCGCATGTTCCACCACCCAGCGCTGATCCAGTTCCGGCGCTGTCTTAAACACGTCCTTCTCATCCTTACTCAGGAAGTCCAGATGCTGCACAGACCCCTCGTTACGGGAAATCGTGCTCCAGGTATCATCGTTATCCCGACCCTTCTCGGCCAACAGTTTCTTCAGGTGCTTATTGCGCACGTTGAAGGAACCCGACAGCGTCTTCTGCGTAAAGCTGTTGGCGGCATACGGTTCAATCCCCGGCGATGAATTCCCGGCGATGATGGAAATAGACGCCGTCGGCGCAATCGCCATCTTGTTGGAGAAACGCTCCATCAACCCGACCTCAGCAGCATCCGGGCATGGCCCGCGCTCTTCCGCCAGCTTCTGAGAGGCAGCATCCACCTGTTCCTTAATATGGCCGAACATCTTGTTGTTCCAGACCTTCGCCATCACGGATTCAAACGGAATCATCTTTTCCTGCAGGAAGGAATGGAAACCCATCACCCCCAGCCCGACACTACGCTCACGCATGGCGGAATAGGTCGCCCGCGCCATGCTGTCCGGCGCCTGCTCGATGAATGCCTGCAGCACGTTATCGAGGAAACGCATCACATCCTCAATGAACTGCGAGTTGGTAGACCATTCGTCATAGGTCTCGAGATTCAGGGAAGACAGGCAGCACACCGCCGTGCGCTCCTTACCCAGATGGTCCTTACCGGTCGGCAGGGTAATCTCGCTGCACAGGTTGGAGGTTTTCACTTCCAGCCCCAGCTGCTTGTGATGTTCCGGAATGTGACGGTTCACATTATCGGTAAACAGCAGATACGGCTCACCCGTTTCAATCCGCGCCGTCAGCAGCTTGATCCACAGATCGCGCGCTCTCACGGCCGTCACCGGATGCCCGTCTTTCGGACTCAGCAGATTCCAGTCTTCATCATTCTCAACCGCTTCCATGAACGCATCCGGAATCGCCACGCCGTGGTGGATATTGAGCGTCTTACGGTTCGGATCCCCGCCGGTCGGGCGGCGAATCTCGATAAATTCTTCAATTTCCGGGTGCCATACCGGCATATACACTGCGGAAGACCCACGACGCAGCGACCCTTGAGAAATTGCCAGCGTCAGCGAATCCTGCACCCGCATGAACGGAATCACCCCGGAGGTCTTACCGTTGCCACGCACTTTCTCACCGATGGAGCGCAGATTGCCCCAGTAACTGCCGATCCCGCCACCGCGAGCCGCCAGCCACACATTCTCATTCCACAGATCCACAATCCCGTCCAGGCTGTCTTCCGTCTCGTTCAGGAAGCAGGAAATCGGCATGCCGCGGTTGGTGCCGCCGTTGGACAGTACCGGCGTCGCAGGCATAAACCACAATTGGCTGATATAATCATACAGACGCTGCGCATGTTCCTGATCGTCCGCATAGGCATTTGCCACCCGCGCAAACATTTCCTGAAACGACTCCCCTTCGAGCAGGTAACGATCCTGCAATGTTGCTTTACCGAATTCGGTTAGATTGGCGTCGCGCGCATCATTGGTCTCAATAGTATACTGATTGGTCATGTTCTTCTCTCTCCCGGTTACACAGGTCAATGTTGTTTCTGTTCCTTTGCTGCC
Source organism: Alphaproteobacteria bacterium (assembly GCA_030430795.1). Classification (GTDB taxonomy): domain Bacteria; phylum Pseudomonadota; class Alphaproteobacteria; order Rickettsiales; family UBA998; genus JAUIJX01. The sequence goes on from JAUIJX010000007.1 coordinate 6,343, forward strand.
GCTGCCTTGTTTCGGCTCCGGCAATACATGTTGTTTCTTTGTGTGTAACGCCTGCATGATCCGTCCTTCTGGTTTTGCCTTCTCAACATGCCTAAGCTGTTGATTTTTGCGAGATTTAAACGCTATTCCCCGCAACGGGACTTACCATGCTACTCAATACAAACTACAAGATACAGTGTTTTTTTAACCCCCTTGCACAAAAAATTTCGTTGACGATCCAATGTCTTTTTTGTCCAAGCACTTACCGAGAGACACACTATATGTTGTTTGTTTTTACGTAACACAAACTATATATAGCTATCAAAGCAAGAGCACTGTCAATAGACGCGCGCAAAAAAAATCCCCTGCCGATGCATTTTTTGTCCGGCTGTTATCACGACTCCACGATTTAGCGATTTTTCCGCAGATTCTTAAGGGTTTCATCCGTGTGGCATTCGTGTCATGAAACCGTCACAGAGCTATGCTAGAATACATGATGGATACATGTATCATTTAGAAACAATTGGTTAGAGATGAGTTACTACCGTCCAGAGAGCATGAACAGCGCCATGATCGCGTTCACCCAGCTGGCCTCCATTGCCGGAACGGCGGCCGGGGTCGGACTGATCCTGACCGGCGTCGCCACACCGGCGGGTCTGGCGCTCAGTACGCTCGGACCCGGCCTGCTGACCAGCACCATCAGCCTCGCCAGCTTCTCCTGCGCCAATGCCGCCGACCGCGCCCACAAGCATAACCAGCAGCAGTTGGACATTATTCATCGCGCCGAAAAAGGCGAATCCATACAAGACGTCAAACTCACCGCGATGGATCCGACGCGTGAACCGAATTTCATCGTCACCGGCATCGCTCGCTATGGCGGCATGGCCTTCGCCCTTACCGGCGCGCTCTGCGCTGTGACCGGTGCCCTGCCACTCATCGCCGGAGCCGGGTTGGCACTGGCTGGTGCCACTGCCTTCCAAAGCGCCCGCGTCGCCGACGATGCCCGCAGCCACGCCGAACAATATATGCGTCGCGCCACCCGCCACATCCGTCAACACACCCCGGCGACCGAATGGGCACAGCACGCGCAGCCAATGATGGGGGTTCGCCCGGAACCCACGACCGAAAAAGTCGCCATCGGGAAACATACCGGTGATTATTTATCGGAAAAGAACGACGCTACACGGTCTCGCGGCGCATAAAACCGGCCGCCACTATCTCTGTATATTCGGATACGGCCACCGCCTCCACCCGCGCCATCAACGGCCCGTGATGACAGGCATCCACCATCGCATCCAGAATCGGTTGCTCCCCGGCAAACACTGCCTCCACCGTGCCGTCACTGCGATTGCGCACCCAGCCATCCAGCCCCAGCGCCATCGCCTTCTTGGCGCACCATGCCCGGTAACTGACGCCCTGCACGCGCCCGGAAATAATCGTGTGAATAGATGGCATGGCGAGGCTACTCCTCGCTCTCCCCGTCATCCCCAAACTCGATGATGACCTGCCCGGCCTGCACACTGGCCGGTGCCGTCACGTGAATCTTCTTCACCGTGGTATCGTATTCGGCGGTCATGACATTTTCCATTTTCATCGCCTCGATAATGGCCAGACTTTGCCCCGCCAGCACATCGTCACCTTCCGCCACCATGATGGAGGTCACCAGCCCGGCGATCGGCGCCACCAGCTGGTCTTTACTGTCTTCTTCATCGATCTGCGGCATATAGGCGCCCAGTTCCGCCACCCGTGGCGTCCGCACCTTCACCACCGCTTCCGACCCACCGTAAATCAGACGGAACCCTTCGGTCAGACCGCGCAACAGCACGCTGACCTGCTTGCCGTTCACCGCCCCCTGAAACAGCTCGCGCCCGAAATGCCAGGAGGAACGAATGGCGATCAGCCCTTCGTCGTAACTGATGTCGTAGCCGTTCTCCTGCTTGCGCACCACCACCGAATAGAGATGGTTACCGATACCGACCACCCAGCGGCTGTCGATCAGACGCTGCCGCCCCGGCAACTGGCCGGTGATATGCGAGGCACGCTCGACATCCTGCAGGAACAGGTAACAGCCAACCCCGATAAACACTTCCACCGCTTCCGGCGTCAGACGCCCGTTGGTGAAACCCTCGGCAAATTCCTCGGCAATGAAGTTGGTGGAAATATCCCCGGACACAAAGCGGGCATTGGACAACACCGCGTGCAGGAAACTGATATTGTGGGAAATCCCCTCAATCACATAGGCCGACAGCGCCGACTTCATCGACTCAATCGCCTGATTACGCGTCGGAGCATGGGTGCATAGCTTGGCCACCATCGGATCGTAGAACATGCTGACTTCGCCGCCTTCGTAAATCCCGGAATCAATCAGGATGGTCTCTCCCGTCTCCGGCTCACGGTAGCGCGTCACCCGGCCTACCGACGGCAGGAAACTACGCTTCGGGTCTTCGGCATAGACGCGCGCTTCGAACGCCCATCCATGCATTTTCACGTCTTTCTGTTCCAGCTCCAGCGGTTCACCGGCAGCGATACGAATCATCTGCTCCACCAGATCCAGCCCGGTAATCAGCTCGGTCACCCGGTGTTCCACCTGCAGGCGCGTATTCATCTCAAGGAAATAGAAATTGCCTTTTTCATCGACGATAAATTCCACCGTCCCGGCGGACACATAGCCTACCTTTTTAGCCAGCGACACTGACTGACGTCCCATCTTGTTACGCAACGATTCATCCACGAAAGACGACGGCGCTTCCTCGATCACCTTCTGGTGACGGCGCTGAATGGAGCATTCGCGCTCACCCAGATGGATGACATTGCCGTGCGTATCGGCCAGAATCTGAATCTCGATATTATCGAAGAATTTCTCAATGAACACACGCGCATCGCCGAAACTGGACGCCGCTTCGCTGGACGCCATTTTCAGACCTTCTTCCAGCTCGCCTTCGTTGCGCGCCACCCGCATGCCTTTACCACCGCCACCGGCAGCAGCCTTGATCATCACCGGATAGCCGATCTTCCCGGCCAACCGCTTGGCATCGCGCTCAGTAGTCACGGCATCGGTACCGCCCGGCACGATATTTACTCCGGCCTTCTTGGCGATTTTCTTGGATTCGATCTTATCACCCATCGTCCGCACCGCATCTGGCAGCGGCCCGATCATCGTAATACCGCGCTTGCTCAGCGCTTCGGCAAATTCCGCATTCTCGGACAGGAAGCCATAGCCCGGATGCACGGCCTCAGCGCCCGTCTGGTCAATCGCCGCCATAATATTCGGAATACTGAGATAACTCTCCGCCGATGGCGACGGCCCGACATACACCGCCTCATCCGCCTCTTTCACATGCAGCGCATTGGTATCCGCTTCGGAATAAATCGCTACCGTCTTGATACCGAGTGCTTTACAGGTCGCGATGATCCGTACCGCGATCTCACCGCGGTTAGCGATCAGTATCTTGCGAAACATCCGCTTTTTGCGACGTTTTGGTGCAGGCTTGGCAGTTTTCGAAGAGCTAAACATACAGAGTTATAATGGAAGGTTATCGTGTTTTTTCCAGGGCGCATCGACTTTTTTATGCTTCAGCAGCGCCAGTGAGCGGCAAATGCGCCAGCGCGTATTCTGCGGGCGGATCACATCGTCGATATAGCCGCGCGCCGCCGCCGCAAACGGGCTGGCGAATTTCTCGCGGTACTCATCCACCTTCTTGGTTTTTTCTTCCTCATTTTCCAGACTGCCGCGGAACACAATCTCCACCGCGCCCTCCGGCCCCATCACCGCGATCTCGGAGGTCGGCCATGCATAATTAATGTCACCGCGCAAATGCTTGGAGTTCATCACGATATACGCCCCGCCATAGGCTTTACGGGTAATCACCGTGATCTTCGGCACCGTCGCTTCAGCATACGCATGGATCAGCTTGGCGCCGTGTTTGATGATGCCGTTATGCTCCTGCGCCGTCCCCGGCAGGAAGCCCGGCACATCCACGAACGTCACCAGCGGAATGCTGAACGCATCGCAGAAACGCACAAAGCGCGCCGCCTTGCGGGAGGCATCGATATCCAGACAGCCGGCCAGCTCCATCGGCTGATTGGCGACAAACCCGACGGTGGAACCTTCCATCCGCCCGAAGCCGACAATGATGTTGCGCGCATATTCCGGCTGGATTTCCATGAAGTCACCTTCATCGACCACCCGCACCAGCAATTCTTTCATGTCGTACGGTTTGTTCGGATTATCCGGCACCAGCGTATTCAGCGACAGCTCCACCCGGTCCGCCGGATCAGGCGTCGGACGCGCCGGCACCTCGCCGCGATTGGACAGCGGCAGGAAGTTGAACAGACGCCGCGTTTGCAGCAACACTTCAATATCGTTATCGAACGCCAGATCGGCCACCCCGGTCTTGCGCGTATGGGTGGAAGCCCCACCTAATTCTTCCTGCGACACCACTTCATGCGTCACCGTTTTCACCACATCCGGCCCGGTCACGAACATGTAGGACGTGCCGCTCGACATCAGCGTAAAGTCGGTCAGCGCCGGGGAATAGACCGCCCCGCCCGCACACGGCCCCATGATCAGGGAAATCTGGGGAATCACACCGGAGGCAATTACGTTGCGCTGGAAAATCTCACCATAACCGGACAGGGAATCTACCCCCTCCTGAATCCGCGCCCCGCCAGAATCGTTGATCCCGATCAGCGGCGCACCGGCCTGAATCGCCATGTCCATCACTTTACAGATTTTACGCGCGTTGGTCTCGGAGAGCGATCCGCCATGCACGGTAAAATCCTGACTGAACACAAACACCAGACGGCCGTTGATGACCCCGTGGCCAATCACCACCCCGTCACCCGGAATCTGTTTTTTCTGCATGCCGAAATGGCTGCAGCGATGCTCAACGAACATGTCGAGCTCTTCAAAAGAATCGGGATCGAGCAGCACCTCGATACGCTCGCGCGCTGTCAGTTTACCCCGTCCGTGCTGACGCTCGACGCGGTCTTTACCGCCGCCCAAACGCGCCTGATCACGTTTCTTTTCTAATTCCTGGATAATGGCATGTTGTTGCATGCACGCACCCTGTGTAGGTTGATAAGCGGCCTTTTGTACCAAAAATGCGGAGGCAACCCAAGCACTTTGTCAATATACGTTAATATGATTGAATATCAGCTGGTTGTATTATCGAGAAAACCGGAAATCTCCGCCATTTCATGCGCAATTTCCTGCCGTTTGGTCAAAATTTCCTCATCCTCGCCCCAGACTTCCAGTTGAAAGTCCTGCTCCAGTGACGCCACCGCCAGCGCCTCCATCGTGGGAATAGCGCGCTCCAGCACCGAAATCGCCAGAATCAACGACCCGAGATATAAGACCAACCGGCTCAGCAGTACCAGTTGCGTATCGTCAGCCTCGGCAATCACCGCCGCCACCGCCGCATCATAGGCTTCCGCCTGACGGATCGGCATCACGCTGTGCGTGACCGTCAACGCCACCCCGAACCGCGCCTCTGCCCACGCCACATGTGGCTGCCACAATGCCTGCTGGCGTTGCTCCAGACGACTGCCTTCCGTATCCCGGTAGAACAGCATATCGGTATGGGTGTAGGACAGGATATGATCGCGCAATTTGTCCCGCCCGGCATCATTGAGCGCGGCGATGGTATCGGCAATCGTGACAGCAGGTTGCTTTCTGGCAGGTTTAGTCATGCTCATCCAGCCCCAGCTTCTTCCAGCTCTTGCGCATATGCGGCGGCAGCGGTGCCGACACATCAAGCGCCATCTCGCCCTCCATCACCAGCCGCCGCGCATGCAGATGCAATTGCTTCGGCAAATCCATCTCTTCAATAAAGGCTTCGCTGCCGCCATATTTCCCGTCACCGATAATCGGGTGCCCGATCGCATGCATATGAGCGCGCAACTGATGCGTCCGTCCGGTCAGCGGGATCATCTCCACCCAGCTCAGACTCTGCCCCAGCGCTTCCCGCACCCGGTAATAGGTGATGGCGCGCTTGCCGTCTTCCAGCTCGCCCATCTTCTCGTATCCGGCCTTACCGTGCGTGGTCTTGCCGAGCGCCAGATCAATCTTGCCTTCGCGAATCTCCGGCACACCAGTCACCAACGCCCAGTAGGTCTTCTCCACCTCACGCGAGGCGAAAGCGCGGGTAAAGGCCGTGGCATCCTTGGCAGTGCGCGCCAGCAGCATCACCCCGCTGGTATCGCGGTCAAGGCGATGCACCAGCTTCGGGCGTTTGCCGTCCTTCGCCAGCGCATCGAGGCGCTGATCGACACTGTCGCGAATCTGGCTGCCGCCCTGCGCCGCCAGCCCCGCCGGTTTGTTAATCACGATACATCGGCCATTTTCAAAGATCACCATGTTGCGCGTTTCTTTGATCTCTGCCGGGGTAAGCGACGGTGCCTGTTTGGGCTTCGCCTGCCTGCCGCCCGGCGCCTGCATCAGCACATCCTCACTCATGGTTAATAGCTGCCCGGCAGCGATACGGGTGGAACTTTGCGCCTTGCGCCCGTCCAGCTTCACCTTACCCTTGCGCAGCGATTGCTGCAGGAACGCATGCCCGACCTGCGGGTGATGCCGCTTGAACCAGCGGTCGAGGCGGATGTCATCATCCTCGGAATCTATGGTGAATTGCTGCATGGGGCTACATCGATAACTGACGCACCAGATGCATGCCGCCAACCAGCGCCAGAATGGAAACTGTGACGGAGATCAGAATATAAAACGCCATCGACATCATTTCTCCACGCTGATAGAGCGCCACCGCATCCAGCGAGAAAGTGGAGAATGTCGTGAAGCTGCCGAGAATACCGACCGCGATAAACGCCCGCATCTCCTGCGTCAGGTTGAGATGATGCGCCGCCATCCCGGTCAGGATACCCATCAGCAACGAGCCGAGGATATTGGCGGTCAGCGTACCGTACGGGAAGTCACCCGGCAGCAGCCGCGTCATCAGCACCATCACGCCGTAGCGCGCCACCGCGCCGACCATCCCTCCTGCTGCCACATAAAATATCATGCTTTGCGCTCCCGCAATTTGGCGAAATATTCCAGCCGTTTTTGTATCTCGCGTTCAAACCCGCGCTCGACCGGATGATAATAGCTGCGGCGCTCCATGTCCTCCGGAAAATAATTCTGCCCGGAAAACCCGTCCTCGGTATTATGGTCATACGCATAGCCGTCACCGTAGCCAATCTCTTTCATCAGCTTGGTCGGTGCGTTGAGAATATGCTTCGGCGGCATCAGTGAGCCAGTCTCTTTCGCATCGCGCATTGCCGCTTTATAGGCGGTGTAGAGCGCATTCGATTTCGGCGCCGTGCCGAGATAAACCACCGCCTGCGCCAGCGCCAGCTCTCCTTCCGGTGAACCAAGCCGCTCGTAGGTTTCCACCGCCGACTGCGCCTGCACCAGCGCCTGCGGATCGGCCATGCCGACATCCTCCGAGGCAAACCGCACCAGCCGCCGTCCGATATAACGCGGGTCTTCACCCCCTACCAGCATCCGCGCGAACCAATACAAAGCCGCATCGGCATCCGAACCGCGCAGCGATTTATGCAACGCGCTGATCAGGTTGTAATGGCTATCCTGATGCTTGTCATAGAGTGCCGCCCGCTTCTGCACGAACTGCGTCAGCGCCGGAGCGGAAAGCGGGGTCTTGATCTCCGCCGACATCAGCTCTTCGCACAGATTGAGCAGATAACGCCCGTCGCCATCCGCCATCGCCGCCAGCGTCGCCCGCGCATCATCTTCAATCGGTAGCGTCTTGCCTTGATGCTCTTCCGCCCGCTGCATCAGCGTCATCAGATCATCCTCCGACAGGCGATCCAGCACCACCACCCGGCAGCGCGACAGCAATGCGCCGTTGAGTTCAAAAGACGGATTCTCCGTCGTCGCCCCCACCAGCAGGATCGTGCCGTCTTCCACATGCGGCAGGAATGCGTCCTGCTGTGCCCGGTTGAAACGGTGAATCTCATCGACGAACAGCAAAGTCTGCTTGCCGTCCTGCTTGCGCTGCTTTGCCTCATCGAAAATCTTTTTCAGATCCGCCACCCCGGACGTCACTGCCGAGACGGTCGCCATCTCATAGCCGCTGGCTTCCGACACCAGCCGCGCAATCGTCGTCTTGCCGCAGCCCGGCGGGCCCCATAATATCATCGATACAAAATGTCCGGCGGCGGCCATGCGGCCAATCGCGCCCTGCTCGCCCATCACATCCGGCTGGCCGACCACATCGGCAAACTGGCGCGGCCTGAGTTGCTCCGCCAGCGGCGCGGTGTTTTCCAATGTTGCGAACAGGCTGTCCATTAGCGCTCCACACGAATGCCAAGGCGCTTGTTGCCGCGTCGAATAACAATATTCCAGCCATAGAGACGATCCTGCATGATCGCTTCCAGTTGTTGCGTGGACGTGATCGCCCGGCCATTGACGGACTCGACGATGTCGCCTTTCTGCAGACCAAAACGCGTACGCGTATTCCCCGGCGTTGCCTGCATCACCACCACCCCGGTTTTATCCGGCGCCATCCCCAGCTCCAGCGCCACCCGTGGCGAGAGATTCGCCACCGTGATGCCGCCGAGCGGATGGGAACCTTCCAGCGTACGGGCGTCGCGCTCCGGTTTCTCCGGCGGAATATCGAGCTTCACCTGCCGCTCAATCAACGCGCCCTCACGCAATATCTGGAACTTGGTAAATTCCTTGGTGCTAACCGTTGCCACCCGGAATTTCAGCGACGCCACATCATCCACCCGCGTCTCATTCATCTCCAGAATGATATCGCCAACTTGCAGACCGCCACGCTGCGCCGGGCTGTCCTTGAAGATCGAGGCGATCAGCACCCCGCGCGGGCGTTTGATGCCGAGCGATTCGGCAATCTCGCTGGTCATATCCTGATAACTGGCGCCAAGCCACGGACGCAGCACCGTGCCGTCACCCTGCATATTACGCAGCAACGCCCGGATCATGTTGGAAGGAATCGCAAAGCCAATGCCGTTGGAACCGCCGGAGCGGGTATAGATGGCCGTATTCACCCCGATCAGATCGCCGTTCATATCCACTAGCGCCCCGCCAGAATTACCGGGATTGATCGCCGCATCGGTCTGGATGAAGAAATTGAAATCCGACACACCCTGCGCCGAACGCGACAGTGCGGAGACGATCCCGCTGGTCACCGTCTGCCCGACGCCGAACGGATTACCCACCGCCAGCACCAGATCGCCCACCTCCACCAGATCGGAATCCACCGGCGCCAGATGCGGCAGCACTTCGTCTTCCAGCAATGCATCCTTATCGATATCTAGCACCAGAAACGCCAGATCGGAGGACGGATCGGCCAGAATCACCTCGGCGCTGAACTCGCGCCGGTCGGACAGCACCACCACGATGTCTTCGCTGTTCTCAATCACATGATGACTGGTCACCACCACCCCGCGCGGGTCGATAATCACCCCGGAACCAAGCGAGCTGACCACCCGCTCCTTGTTCATCCCGCCGAAGCCGAACTGATTGCCGAAGAAACGCTGGAACATCGGATCGGCCATGAATGGCGACAAGGTCACCTGCACTTTGCGCTTGGTATAGATATTGACCACCGCCGGGGTCACGCGCTTGACCAGCGGCGCGAAGGACAACTGCATTTCCTGCCGTGACTTAGGCACCTCGCGCGCGGCCTCCGCCGCCGGACACCACAGCAGCATCGCACACAGAATACAGAGCAGTCGTTTCATCTCACTCACATCGTCCAAAACAAAAAAGGCAGCCCGGAGGCTGCCTTCTTAGATAGTCCATTTGACCGGGAATGCAACTATGCAGCCGCTTCCTCGTCGAAATCGCCACTCAGATCCGGACCGGAATCCTGACCTTTGGCAGACTCATCACGGTCAACCAGTTCGATAATCGCAACCGGTGCATTATCACCGAAGCGGAACCCGGCTTTCAGCACGCGCGCATAACCGCCCTGGCGGTCTTTGTAGCGCTCAGCCAGCACGTCGAACAGCTTGGCCACCATGTCTTTATCGTTATGCAGGCTTGCCAGCGCCTGACGACGAGCATGCAGGTCACCACGTTTACCGAGCGTAATCAGCTTCTCCACGATCGGACGCAGCTCTTTCGCTTTCGGCAGGGTGGTCTTGATCTGCTCATGCTTGATCAGTGCATTCGCCATATTCCCGAACATCGCTTTACGGTGCTGCGATGTGCGGTTCAGTTTTCTTCCACTCATTCCATGACGCATGGTTCTTCTCCTTATCCTCTACGAGCCCTAGTAGGGATCTTCGTAACGGCGAGCCAGTTCTTCGATATTTTCCGGCGGCCACTCAGGCACATCCATACCGAAGCGCAGACCCATGTTGTTGAGCACTTCTTTAATCTCGTTCAGTGACTTACGACCGAAGTTCGGGGTTTTCAGCATTTCGCTTTCCGACTTCTGTACCAGATCACCAATATAGACGATGTTGTCGTTCTTCAGGCAGTTGGCCGAACGCACAGACAGTTCCAGCTCGTCCACTTTCTTCAGCAGATACGGGCTGAACGGCAGTTCGGATTTCTCGGCTTTGTCCGCCGTTTCCGGCTCGTCCTCGAAATTCACGAACAGGCGCAGCTGATCCTGCAGGATACGCGCAGCCAGAGCCACCGCATCATCCGGCAGCATGGAACCATCGGTTTCCACATCCAGCGTCAGCTTGTCATAGTCGGTACGCTGACCGACACGGGCGTTTTCTACTTTGTATGCAACGTTCACCACCGGGCTAAACAGCGCATCAACCGGAATCAGGCCAATCGGCGCATCTTCCTGACGGTTGCGGGCAGCGGCAACATACCCTTTACCCACTTCAACGGTCAGCTCCATGTTGATCTCCGCGCCTTTATCCAGCGTGCAGATCACCAGGTCTTTGTTGATGACGTCGACATCGGCGCCGCTTTCAATCATACCGGCCGCCACTTCACTCGGGCCTTTGGCAACCAGCGTCATGCGCTTTTTCTCGATAGCGTGCGCTTTCAGCTTCAGCTCTTTAATGTTCAGAATGATGTTGGTGACATCTTCACGAACACCGGCAATCGAAGAGAACTCATGCAGCACGTTGTCAATTTTCACCTGCGTCACCGCCGCCCCTTGCAGAGAAGACAGCAGCACACGGCGCAGCGCCACACCCAGCGTAATCCCGAAACCGCGCTCCAGAGGCTCGGCAACGATGGAAGCTTTAAAGGTGTTTTTGCTGGACTGATTGACATTCAGCTTTGAAGGCTTAATGAGGTCTTGCCAGTTTTTGTTCAGAATCGTCATATATGTGTACCTTTCAGCGTTAGGTTTGCCAGCGTTATCAATTAAACGCGGCGACGTTTCGGAGGACGGCAGCCATTATGCGGAATGGGCGTCACATCTTTAATCGAGGTAATATTAAACCCGATGGTCTGCAGGGCGCGCAGTGCAGACTCGCGCCCACTGCCCGGACCCTTCACACGAATCTCCAGGGTTTTCATCCCATGTTCCTGCGCCTTGCGGCCGGCATCTTCCGCCGTTACCTGCGCTGCGTACGGGGTAGACTTACGAGAGCCTTTAAACCCGTGCGAACCGGCAGATGACCAGGATACGGTATTCCCGTTGGTATCGGTGATCGTCACGATCGTGTTGTTGAAGCTGGCGTTCACATGCGCAATACCGATATTGATATTCTTGCGCTCACGCTTTTTAACTTTTACTTGCTCTTTAGCCATGAGAACCCCCGTTATTTCTTCTTACCGGCAATCGGCACTGCTTTACCCTTACGCGTACGTGCGTTGGTGTGGGTACGCTGACCGCGTACCGGCAGGCGACGACGATGACGCAGGCCACGATAGCAACCAAGGTCCATCAGACGCTTGATGTTCATGGATACTTCACGGCGAAGTTCACCTTCCACCGTATAGTCTGCATCGATAATTTCACGGAGTTTAATCACATCCGCATCGGAAAGTTCGTTCACGCGCTTGGTCAGCGCCAGACCTGCTTTATCGCAGATCTCACGAGATTTGGTCCGTCCAATACCATGAATGTAGGTAAGCGCGATTTCAATGCGCTTAGCTGACGGAATATTTACACCGGCAATACGAGCCACGGCTACACCCCTTTAACTAGCTATTTTCCATATGTTTCCTGCCATTTTTCAACAGCAAGGTGGTGCATCATACGCAGAATACACCCTAAGTCAACGATTACTTTGTGTAAAAAAGCAGGAATTTAGCCTGCCACCGCCATATCTAGAGAATGATACCGTTGATCTGGCGCTGCACTTCGTCCATCTCGGCCATGCCGTCCACCGACGCCAGAATACCCAGATCGCGGTAATAGGCCACCAGCGGCTCGGTCTGCGCATGATACGCATCCAGACGGCTGGCCACCGTTTCCGCATTATCATCCGCCCGGCGGGAGAATTCGGTGCTGCCGCATTTATCGCAGACGCCGTCTTGCTTCGGCAGCTTGAAGCTGTCGTGATAGCCTTCCCCGCATTTGGCACAGGAATAGCGACCGGAAATACGCTCCACCAGCGCCTCGTCATCGACTTTCAACTCAATCACATGCTGCAAACGGCGATCCACCTCTTCCAGCATGGTGGTCAGCGCCTCAGCCTGCGCCAGCGTGCGTGGAAACCCGTCGAGGATAAAGCCGCGCTCACAATCCGGCTTGGCAATCCGCTCGCGGATCAGGCTAATCATCAGGGAATCATCGACCAGCTTACCGCTGCTCATCACTTCCTGCAGTTCCTGCCCCAGCTCAGACCCGGATTTCACTTCCGCACGCAGCATATCGCCCGTAGACAGTTTCGCCAGACCATGCTCCTGCTCCAGAAAAGAAGCTTGTGTACCTTTACCTGCACCCGGAGGGCCTAAAAGAATCAACTGCACTGGCGTTATCTCCTGCTTTTGAGTTTGGCTTTCTTAATCAGCCCCTCATACTGGTGCGCAAACAGGTGAGATTGCACCTGTCCGACGAAATCCATCATCACATTCACCACAATCAGAAGGCTGGTGCCGCCAAGATAAAACGGCACGGAATATTGTGCAATCAATAACTCCGGCATCGTACATACCAGCGCCAGATACAAAGCGCCGACCACCGTCAGACGCGTCAGCACATAATCGAGATATTCTGCGGTATTTTTACCCGGACGAATACCCGCGACAAACCCACCGTTCTTTTTCAGATTATCCGCCGTGTCTTCCGGGTTGAAAACAACAGCCGTGTAGAAGAAGCAGAAGAAAACGATAATCGCGACATAGAGCGCAATATACAGCGGCTGGCCGTGCGCCAGATAACTGGTGACATAGGTCAGCCATTCCGCCCCGCCATCGGTATTGAAGTTCGCGATGGTCAACGGGAACAGCAGAATTGAAGACGCGAAAATCGGCGGGATCACCCCGGCGGTATTCAGCTTCAGCGGCAGATGCGTATTGTCACCGGCGAACATCTTATTGCCCACCTGACGTTTCGGATACTGCACCACGATGCGGCGCTGTGCGCGTTCCATGTATACAATCAGTGCAATCAGCGCCAGCGCAATCGCCACCACCATCAGGATCGTAGATGTATCCAGCACCCCGCGACGCCCCAGATCGAACGTGCTGGCCAGCGCGCCCGGAAATTCAGCCACAATACCGGCAAAGATAATCAGGGAAATCCCGTTACCGATGCCGCGCGCGGTCATTTGTTCACCCAGCCACATCAGGAACATGGTGCCGCCGGTCAGCGTAATCATCGTCGTCATGCGAAACCACATGCCAGGATCGATCACCGCAGACCCACCGGAACCGGTCGTCCCTTCCAGACCGACCGCAATCCCGTAACCCTGCACCGCGGCAAGGATCACCGTGCCGTAACGCGTGAATTGCTGGATCTTGCGTCGCCCGGACTCGCCGTCCTTCTTCAGTTCCGCCAGACGTGGCACCGCCACCGACATCAACTGCATGATAATGGACGCGGAAATATATGGCATGATCGCCAGCGCGAAAATCGACATCCGCCCCAACGCACCGCCGGAGAACATGTTGAACAGCCCGATAGCGCCGCCCGACATCTGCTTGAGGATATCCGCCAGAATATGCGGATCGACCCCCGGAATCGGGATATAGGTGCCGATACGGTAAACAACCAGTGCCCCCAGTACAAACAGCAGGCGTTGCTTCAGCTCGGTCGCGCGTGCCAGCACACCCATATTGAGATTAGAGGCAAGCCGTTCTGCTGCTGAAGTCATATTCGCACCCGGTTAGAGAGAATAGGTCGTTGAGGTTGAAGGGCGTGCTGCCTTCGCCTTAGGCAACGGCAACGCTGCCTCCTGCTTTTTCCACTGCTGCAATCGCCGTCTTGGACGCTTTGTCCACGGAGATTTTCAGTGCGCTTTTCAGCTCACCGTTAGCCAGCAGTTTCACCAGCTTGTCGCTGCTGCGCAGCAGACCGGCTTCCACCAGTGCCGCACGATCGACGTTTTTCTTGGCATCCAGCTTCTTGGAAGCGATTGCACGCTCCAGGTCACGCAGGTTAACCGTCGCATATTCCACGCGCGTGTAGTTGTTGAACCCACGCTTCGGCAGACGGCGGTGAATCGGCATCTGGCCACCTTCAAAACCCTTGATCGCCACACCCGTACGGGACTTCTGACCTTTGACACCACGGCCACAGGTCTTACCCTTACCGGAACCAATACCGCGCCCAACGCGCATACGATTCTTGCGGGCGCCTTCGTTATCTTTCAGTTCATTCAGTTGCATGATCTACTCCCTGCCACCTTATGCTTCAATCACACGCACGAGGTGCTGTACTTTGTTAATCATGCCACGTACGGAAGGCGTATCCTCCAGCGTACGGCGGCGATGCATTTTGTTCAGGCCGAGACCCACCAGCGTGGCGCGCTGATCCTTGCGGCGACCGATCGGGCTACCGATCTGCTCGACCGTCAGCGTTTTCTTAGCCGTGGATTTCTTCGTGGCTTCTTTTTGTGCTTCTGCCATGACCTGCTCCTTACGCTTCCTCAATCATCTCGGATGCCTGTGCGCCACTGCCCACAGCATCTTCACGACGACTGATCACTTCACCAATTTTCAGCCCGCGCTTGGCAGCCACATCACGCGGCGCCTTGGACAAACCCAGCGCGTCAAACGTCGCTTTCACCATGTTATGCGGGTTTTGCGTCCCGTTAGACTTTGCGACCACGTCATGCACGCCCAGCGCCTCGAAAATCGCACGCAGCGGACCACCGGCAATAATACCGGTACCGGGAGGGGCAGAACGCA
>JAUIJX010000157.1 GCA_030430795.1 Alphaproteobacteria bacterium
CGCGTGGTAACAACTGGCAGCGCGCCGGCCAGGGCGTCTGGATGGCCGGGGATGTCGCCATGTTCACTGTCCGAACCGATAATTACGGGAAAAAAGGCGCCACCAAGGAAGATCACGCCGCTGAAGCAGCCGCGGCCTTTATCGCCACCTCTCCTATTGTTCTTGGCAGCGATGAGTTGCACCAGTTCGTGCGCAAGGTCTCCGACCATCTGGCGGAACAAATTCTGCACGATAAAAGCGACGACGAACCAGACCCGAAAGAGTTGCACACTGTCAGCCGCAATATCATGCTGGCGACGATGCAGAATCTGGTCGGCAAGCAATTGCGTGCTACCCACATCGCGCACAGCATTGCGCAAATGGCATGGAAGTTTCCGGAAGCGTGCCGTGAAGGGCTACTCGATTCCCTGACGGAAGCTATTGCCGAAGCGGAAGGGGTGTATATCAAACAAGACGAGTTGCGCAGTATGGCCAGTCAGGACTTGGAGAACATTCGCCAGACCATCAATAATGGCAGCCCAGCGGAGCCACCCAGTATGCTGGATATCAGCCCGCATATTTCTTCGATTGTTCTCGACCTGCCACCGATGTGCGCCGCCGTGAATGCGTCACGCCTATACGATGCCGTCAAGCCGCTGATGAAATGTTCCGCGCGGGATAGCGACCATCTGCAGCGCGCTATGGAGCAGCAGGTAGCCGAGGCTTCTCAACTGCCACCCCACAGCATTACGGAACTGCAGCGCGCCGTCGCCCCAAATCAGCACACACTGCACTAAGCGGATACACGGCTTCCCTTATTGAATTTTGATGTGTTTCATCCTACATATGGGATCGGATTATTTCTTTCACAAACCCCATAAGGAAATATTATGTCTTTTTCACTTCCCGACCTTCCCTATGCCATCGATGCACTGGAGCCGCACATCTCCAAGCAGACGCTGGAATTTCACCACGGAAAACACCATAACGCGTATGTCACCAACCTGAATAAGTTGCTCGAAGGCAGCGATCTGGCAGGCAAATCACTGGAAGAAGTGATTGAAGCCAGCGCCGGCGACAATGCCAAAGTCGGCATCTTCAATAATGCGGCGCAAATCTGGAACCACACCTTCTACTGGCATTCTATGGCGCCATCCGGCGGCGGTGCGCCGTCCGGGGCGATTGCCGAGAAGATCACTGCCGATTTCGGTAGTTTCGAAGCGTTCGCCGACGAGTTCAAACAAGCCGGCGCTACACAATTCGGTAGCGGCTGGGCATGGCTGGTGCTGGAAGGCGGCAAGCTGAAAGTCACCAAAACAGCCAATGCCGATCTGCCATTCACCAAAGGGCAGACGCCGATCCTGACGATGGATGTGTGGGAGCACGCCTATTATCTGGATTTCCAGAATCGTCGCCCGGATTATATCAGCACGTTCCTGGATAAGCTGGTGAACTGGGAATTTGCTAACGAGAACCTCAAAAACGCGTCTACGCAAGCGGCGGCGTAACCCGCTATACGGCGATCAGGGCGGCGGCCACCCGCCGTCCTTCGCCAAGCAGGATATTGAATGTCCGGCAGGCCGCGCCGGTATCCATCACTTCGACTGCCACCCCTTTGCTTCGCATAAACTGGCGTAACTCAGCAGAGAGCATCTGCATCGCCTCCCCGCTACCAAGCAGCAGAATTTCCATATCCGGCATATCGCCGAGCATGGTCACCAGCATCGTTTCGTTCAATGCAGAGAAATCAGATGCCGGCCAGTTATCCGTTTTTTCCGGCAATATAATGACCGAGCCTTCGTATTCCGTTCCGGAGATAGTGAATTTACGGTCCCCGTAGCGCTGAATCAGCTGCTGGGTTTCCGTCAATACCGGGGTGATGTCCATGACTAAATCGGCAGTGCTTTCGGACGCACGCGCTTCAGCCAGATGACTACCATCATACGGGTCAGCATGATGGCCGTGAACATGGAGGAGAGAATACCAAGCGCCAGCGTCACGGCGAAGCCTTTGATCGTCCCCGTCCCGAAGGCAAACAGGATGGATGCCGCAATCAGGGTGGTCAGATTGGAGTCGATGATGGTGTGGAATGCCGCTTTAAAGCCATTTTCTACCGCTGAGAAAGTGGTGCGTCCCCGTGTAATTTCTTCACGAATCCGCTCAAAGATCAGTACGTTGGCATCTACCGCCATCCCCAATGTCAGCACGATCCCGGCGATGCCCGGCAGGGTCAGCGTGGCCTGCAGGAGCGAGAGTGCACCCAGCAGCATTACCATATTCATGATTAGCGCTATGTTGGAGAAAATACCGAACAGACCATAAGAGACGAGCATGAAGACCATTACAATGATGATGGCAATGACTGCCGCCGCCTGCCCCGCTGCAATGGAATCACTCCCCAGACTTGGCCCTACCGTGCGCTCTTCGACAATTTCCAGCGGCGCCGGAAGCGCACCGGCACGCAGCAGCAAGGCCAGCGTGTTGGCCGACTCGACGGTGAAATTTCCTTCGATGATGCCACGCCCATCCAGAATCGGGGTACGGATATTCGGCGCCGTCACCACACGTCCGTCCAGCACCACGGCAAAGGGATGACCAACGTTTTTCTTGGTAATTTCGGCGAATTTGCGCGCACCTTTGGTATCAAATGAGAAGGCGACGACCGGTTGTCCCTGCTGATAGGTGGCATTGGCACCGGTCAGCATTTCGCCGCTCAGCTCCACCTTGCTGTAGATGGCGTATTTATACGGTGTGCCGTCTTTGAGCACCTGGCGCTCATCGCCCGGCACCACGCGCGTGCCAAGCGGCACATTGCCCGCCTGTGCCTGCTCTTCCGTCACGTTGACATTAACCAGATGGAAGGTCATTTTCGCCGTTTTGCCCACCACGTCTTTCAGCACTTGCGGGTCATCCAACCCCGGCACCTGTACGATGATGCGGTTATCGCCCTGACGCTGAATGATCGGCTCCGTGGTACCCGTCTCATTGACGCGGCGATTGACGATTTCAATCGATTGTTCCAACAGTTCAGTGCGCCTCTTTTTAATCGCCTGACTACTGTAGCTAACCCGGATCGTATCACCGTCTTCTTCCACTTCCAGCCCCTGATCCAGCTTCCACATGATGGTTTGCAGCGAGCGGCCTTCCAGTGTATCGCGGCGCAAGGTGAAGCGAATGCTCTCACCCGTGTTGGTAATGTCGAGATAGCCGATTCCCTCTTCACGGAGCGCTGCCCGAACATCGCTGCGCAGGTTCTCCATATGCTCTTTTATGTAGTTGTCGAAGTCCAACTCATATAACAGATGCACCCCGCCACGCAGGTCCAGCCCCAGATTCACGGTGCTGCCCAGCCATTCCGGCCGCTGCTCAGGCGTCAGCACATTGGGAAGCGCCGTATAGATGAAAAATAGGCAGACTGTCAGAATAGTGATAATTTTCCAGCGCGGGAAATCTAGCATGCGAACCTCAGTGATCGTTTGATGCCAGTGATAGGCAATCCACGTCCGCGGCGCAAGTATTAACTGATGTTTGGGAAGTTCAGGACGCCAGAGCGTTAGTTGTCGTTAGCGATTTTCTTCTTACTTGTCACTTGCCCTTTGGCTTTGGACTCTTTTTTCGCTTCTTTTTTCATGACGTTGGAGATGGTTGCCCGCGCCGTTTTCACAACCACGCCATCCGCAATCTCTACCTGCAGCACTTCGTCTTCCACCTTGGTCACTTTACCGATGATGCCACCGCCGGTGACCACTTCATCGCCACGTGCCACACCTTCGACCATCGTCTTGTGGTCGCGGTAGCGTTTTTGCTGCGGACGGATCATCAGGAAATAGAAAATAACAACGACCAGAATGAAGGGAACAAGTTGGGCTACCGGGCTTGGTGCA
>JAUIJX010000008.1 GCA_030430795.1 Alphaproteobacteria bacterium
ACCTTAGGCTACTTTGACAGTAACTACAATTTAATTGCTTTAAATCCTAGTTTAAAACCTGAAGAAGCAATGAGTACTCTTCTTCATGAAATACAACATAAAGTCCAAAAAATAGAAGGTTTTTCAAAAGGTACTTCTGTTATGTCTAAAGAAGTTAAACCTATAGCAGAAACTATTCATGCTTTAAAACTAAATGATTACGAACTAGAAAAAGCAGCTTATCCTGAAAAACTAAAAGCATACGAGAAAGCAAAAGCAGAGCATGAACTAAAACTAAAAGATTTTAAAAACTTTGACTACAGAGATATTGCTCATGTTCAGCTTGGATTTCTTACGGATATGGCTGAGGAACTAGGTCTTCCCTTTGATGAATTTTTTTCCAAGCCTTTAGACTCTGTGAGTATTCTAGAAAATCGGCCTTTATGGGTTCTTCTGAGTGATAGAGATAGACTTCTAAAATTTATTGATGAATGGGGTATTACTGAAACAAATCGTTTTGCAACTCCTAATACAAGTTTTAATTTTAATTTATACAAAGACTTACCGGGATTCGAGCAGTCCGGTCAAAACTGGTTTGGAAAAGAAGCTTGGGAAAAAGTAAAAACTGAAGAAAACCTTAGAGCAATACTTCCCGAAAGGCCACGTTTTGACGAACCATTACCTTTAAATCCAGAGGCGTTTCCTCCTTCACCTGACCCAGATTATTCTTCTTACTTTGAGGCCTACCAAAGAAAAGCGGGTGAAACAGAAGCTCGTAATGTGTCCAAAAGAAAAGACATGACTCTTGAAGAAAGGTTTGCTAATCCTCCAGAATCTACAGAAGATAGGCCAAGAGATTTGCAATGGACAGAATTTGCCAAAGGAGGCGAAGTGAAGAAAGACCCAGTATCAGGAAATAAAGTACCGCCTAACGGAACAGCTAAAGGCGTCAGAGATGACGTGCCTGCTCTGCTTTCAGAAGGTGAGTATGTTATTCCAGAAAACGTAGTCAATACTTACGGCGCAAAAACCTTTGACAGACTAGTTCAGCAAACCAACGACATGCTTAAAACTCAACCGGGTAAAGTGCAGAAGATGGCTGAAGGTGGTTTTGTAGAGAATCCTACTGAAGCTGACATTGTTTCTAGCTTTAACCCTGACGCCTATAGAACTGTAGGCTTTAGCTACTTTGGTGGTACTGCTCCTACTACACAGGTTTCCTATACGTACGTCACCTACATTAACGCTAATGGGGATACTATCCAGATCAGAGTAGATGCTAACGGCAATCCTCTTGATCCTATCCCTGCTGGCTATATGACAATGGAAGCCTACCAAGCCCAACTTCAAAACACTAGAGAAGAAGGGAATACTACAGAAGAACAACAAGACGACTTCACTAGCTATTACACCTACGATGAAGAACAATTTAAGCAGATGGATAAAGAAGCTAAAGAACATGTTATCGAAGCGATAAAATATGCAGAAGAGAGCCCTTGGCCTAACCCTATTGTTTTAGAAGAAGGGGTCTACAAAGAAGAGAACTAATGGAAAAGCAAACAGTAGACATACGAGAAGCAATTCGTCAAGCAATCGATGAAGAAATGGAGAGAGATTCAAGCGTCATTATTTTAGGCGAAGAGGTGGCAGAATATCAGGGGGCCTATAAAGTGACCCAGAATTTGCTGCAGGAATTCGGTGACCGTCGCGTGGTTGACACCCCCATTACTGAACACGGCTTTGCGGGCCTTGGCGTGGGTGCTTCCATGATGGGCCTGAAACCGGTTGTTGAGTTCATGACCTTCAACTTCGCCATGCAGGCGATGGACCAGATTATCAACTCTGCCGCTAAAACCAACTATATGTCCGGCGGCCAGATTCGCTGCCCCATCGTCTTCCGTGGCCCCAATGGCGCCGCTTCGCGCGTTGCTGCCCAGCACTCCCAGTGCTATGCTAGCTGGTATGCGCATGTGCCGGGCTTAAAAGTAGTCTCGCCGTATGATGCAGCTTCGGCCAAGGGCCTGCTTAAAGCCGCCATCCGCGACCCCAACCCGGTTATTTTCTTGGAAAATGAAATCCTCTACGGGGAAAAGTTTGAAGTGCCTGATGATGAAGACTTCGTCCTGCCCATCGGTAAAGCCGAAGTGGTGCGCGAAGGCGAAGATGTCACCATTGTGGCCTTTTCCATCATGGTCGGAAAAGCCCTGAAAGCGGCTGAGAAGCTGGCGGAAGAGGGCATCAGCGCCGAGGTCATCGACCTGCGCACCATCCGCCCGCTTGATGTGGAAACCATCGTGGATTCGGTGAAGAAAACCAACCGCATTATCTCGGTGGAAGAGGGCTGGCCGGTGGCCGGGATGGGGGCGGAGATCGCTGCCGTCATCAACGAAGAAGCATTTGACTATCTCGACGCCCCGGTGATGCGTGTCACGGGTAAGGATGTGCCGTTGCCATATGCGGCCAATCTGGAGAAACTTGCATTACCGAAAGTGGAAGATATTATCGAAGCGGCCAAAGCATCCTGTTACAGAAAGGTCGCGGCGTAAATGAAACATCTCACGATGGCATTGCTGGTTGGACTGACGGTCGCAGCACCTGCGGCGGCGGGCATTATGCGCGCCGAGGAAAGCGCTGGCAATAAAGCCTGCTTCAATGAATCGGCAACCGTGAATATCAACTATCGTGGCTCAGCCGACAGCCCGTCGGACATCATCGGCAAAGCCGACGGCCAGATGGCGATTGTAAAGAAGGAAGCGGAGAAGATTGGTATCACCAGCTTCGAATTGCAGAACCATAATTATTCCATCAACAACAGCAACCATCGCAATGACGGTGGTGACTATAATTATAACGGCAATATGAATTTCAAGGTCGAGCCGGCAACCAAGGCGCCGATGCTGATGGAAGCGCTGACCGAACAGAATTATCAAGTCTCTATTAACGTCAACAAATATAGAAAACAGCCATGCCAATAGAAGTGTTAATGCCTGCTCTCTCGCCAACCATGACCGAGGGAACGCTCGCCAAATGGGTGAAAAAAGAAGGTGATATGGTGGAGTCCGGCGATGTCATCGCCGAGATCGAAACCGATAAAGCCACCATGGAAGTCGAAGCGGTTGATGAAGGTAAGATCGGAAAAATTCTGGTCAGCGAAGGCACGGAAGGTGTGCCGGTTAATCAACTGATTGCGCTGCTGCTGGAGGAGGGCGAAGATGCCTCGGCTGTGGAAGGCTACGAAGCCGCGTCCGCTGCTCCGGCTCCGGCGGCTGAGGCACCGAAAGAAGAAGCACCCGTCGCCGCCGCCAGCAATGGCAATGGCGCGACTGCCGCACCGAGTCCGGCACCAGCCACCGCACCGGCAGCGTCCGGTGAGCGCGTATTCGCCAGCCCGCTGGCACGCCGCGTAGCAGAACAGGAAGGCGTGGATATTCAGCGTGTGCTTGGCACCGGCCCGCATGGCCGCATCATCCGTGCCGACATCGAAGATGCACTGAAAAACGGTGGCGCAACCGCAGCACCGGCAGGTGCATCCGTAGGCCGCAATGCGCAGGAATACACCGCCATCCCGAATTCTGGCATGCGCAAAACCATTGCCAAACGCCTGCTCGAATCCAAACAGCAAGTGCCACATTTCTATCTCAACGTGGAATGTGAACTGGACGCACTACTCGATGCACGCACGCGCATCAATGACGCCGCGCCGGTGAAAGACGAACGCCCTGCCTATAAAGTGTCGGTCAATGATATGATTATCAAGGCCGTGGCTATGGGGCTGCGTGAAGTCCCGGCAGCCAATGCGTCCTGGACGGAAGAAGCCATTCAGCAATACAACAATGTGGACATCTCCGTGGCCGTGGCTATGGATGGTGGGCTGATTACGCCGATCGTGCAGAACGCCGATCAACTGTCGCTGTCAGCCATTTCCAACACCACCAAGGATCTGATTAAGCGTGCGCGCGAAGGCAAGCTGCAACCGTCTGAATATCAGGGCGGCGGCTTCTCCATTTCCAACCTCGGCATGTATGGCATCAAACACTTCAATGCCATCATCAACCCACCGCAGGGATGTATCCTTGCTGTCGGTGCCGGGGAAGAAAAAGTGGTGCGCAAGGGCGGTGACTTCACCGTGGTCAACGTCATGACCGTGACCCTGTCCTGTGACCACCGTGTGGTGGACGGCGCTGTCGGCGCGGAATTTCTCGCCGCCTTCAAGCGCTACATCGAAGATCCGGTAATGATGCTGGTGTAGAAAACTTCCGAAAGGAGGGCTTATGTTTAGTAATCTGACAGATTGGGGTTTTAAGCGCACACCTGTGCAGGCGCTTGGCTTTTATATCGTGGCGGTAATTGCCATGATGATAATTAGTTCGGTGCTGGGAGGGGTGCTGGGGGTTGGTGCGGAAGGACAGATGATCTCCTATAACTTGCTCTATCTTGCTGCTGTTGTAGCCGTTGTAGAAAGCGGTGTGCTAGCCTATCTGGTGTTCAAGGGAAAGAACAAACTGCAGGATAGCACGCAATATATTTTTGTGGTGATCATCGGTGCGCTAGGTTTTTTCAGTGGCTTGTTGTCGCTGGCGATTGTCGCCTACATGACCACGCGTGATAGTGAAGGGCCGGGACAAGAAACACCTCCGGCAGCGTAGTGCCTCCATGCAGCTGACACCGTTCGATCATGATGCGCATACCGGAGCGTTGATTCGCCTGCTCAATCAGGAAGCAGTGGCATCCGCTCTCCCGTTTGCTGAGCCGTTCACCGAAGAAGATGCCGTGGCCTACATTAAACCGCTGGAAGCGGAGCCGCGTAAACAATGGCTGCTGGCCATTGAACATAACGACCAGACAATTGGATTTATCGGTTATGGCCGCGCCACCTATCGCCACATTGTGCAATGTTATTACTGGCTGGACGCGACACTGCACGGCAAGGGATTCGGCACACAGGCACTCGCTGATTTTAAACAGCATATTTTCAAAGCAACAGAATTCACGCGCATTCAGGCGTTAGTGGAACCGGACAATCCGGCCTCGGCCAAAGTGCTGGAGCGTAATGGCTTCGTTAATGAAGGTCTGCTGCATAACTATTTTTACCACGCCAAAAATCAGCGCGTATATGACGTCCATATATATGCGATGTGCAAGGAGGAATGATGAGTGCCAAACCAGATATTGCCGCATTGTTTTGTCTGAAAAGCCAGCGCACTATTTTTCTGGCCGCGGTACTCTACATGTGGACATTGGTGCTGCTGACACTGTTATCCTTCATCAATGTTTTCTTATTCCATGCGCTGGGGTTTGATCACTTCACCACCATCATGATTGAGCGCGTTATCAACGCCATCATCACATTAATCCTCGCCATGAAGATTGCCGCTCCCCGCGACATAAAATCCTACATACTGGTGGCGTATATCGTCTTTGCAGCACTGCTGGCGCTGGGTGGGCATGAAGTGCTCGGCTGCATTGTGCTGGCAGGACTCAGTATGTTGCCGGTCCGTCAAAAAACAGCGGAATCATAGGATTCTCACTAGTATTGCAGGGCGTTCTGGGTTAGGAATATCAACGATTCATTTGCATAAGGAAACAGCATGGCAGACACATATGATATTGCAATCGTAGGAGGCGGGCCGGGCGGCTATGTCGCGGCCATTCGCGCGGCACAACTCGGCATGAAAGTCGCAGTGATTGAGCGTGAACATATGGGCGGCATCTGCCTGAACTGGGGCTGTATCCCGACCAAGGCGCTGCTGCATGCGTCCGAGATCAACCACCTGCTGCACAATCTCGGCGATTACGGTTTCTCTGCCAAGGATATTTCCTTCGACTTCAAAAAAGTGATTCAGCGCTCCCGCGATGTCTCCTCGCAACTGACCAAAGGGATTGGCGGGCTGATGAAAAAGAACAAGGTGACGGTGATCGACGGTCACGCCAAACTGGCCGGTAAAGGCAAGCTGACGGTTGAGAAGGACGGTAAGAAAGTTGCTGACGTCACTGCCAAGCATATCATTCTGGCAACCGGTGCGCGTGCGCGTGAGCTGCCGGGTCTGGAACCGGACGGCAAACTGATCTGGGCGTACAAGGAAGCGCTGCAGCCGGATAAGATGCCGAAGAAACTGCTGGTGGTCGGCTCCGGCGCTATCGGTTCCGAGTTCGCGAGCTTCTACCTGAATATGGGCGCGGAAGTGACGCTGGTGGAAGTGGTGGATCGCATCCTGCCGGTGGAAGATGAGGAAATCTCGAAATTCGTCCATAAAGCCTTCACGGCGCAAGGCATGAAAGTGATGACCGGCGCGACGGTCAAATCGCTCAAGAAGGGTAAAACCAATGTCACCGCCACCATCGAGGTCAAAGGCAAAGCCGAAGAACAAACCTTTGACCGCGTGATTATGGCGGTAGGTATTGTCGGTAACACCGAGAATATCGGGCTGGAGAATACCAAAGTGAAAGTCGATCGCGGCCATATCGTCATCAACGAATGGTGCGAAACGGCGGAGCCGGGCGTCTATGCCATCGGCGATGTCTGCGGCCCGCCGTGGCTGGCGCACAAGGCTTCACACGAAGGCGTCATCTGCGTAGAGAAAATCGCCGGAGTGAAGGATGTGCATCCGCTGGATACCTCGAATATCCCGGGCTGTACCTATTGCCGTCCGCAAGTCGCGAGCGTTGGCCTGACCGAAAAAGCCGCCAAAGAGAAGGGCTATAAGGTCAAGGTCGGGCGTTTCTCCTTCATCGGAAACGGCAAGGCGATTGCACTGGGTGAACCGGAAGGCATGGTCAAGACCGTGTTCGATGAGAAAACCGGCGAGCTGCTGGGTGCCCATATGGTCGGCGCTGAAGTGACGGAAATGATTCAGGGCTACGGCATTGCCCGCACGCTCGAAACCACGGAAGCCGAGCTGATGCATACCGTGTTCCCGCACCCGACACTCTCCGAGATGATGCATGAATCCGTCCTCGATGCCTACGGCAAGGTGATTCATATGTAATTGTCACGGTTTCTTCATACTTTACAGGTGGTTTTTTGCTATTCTGTAAGGAGGGGGAAGCACAATGGCGCTCACAGGACAAGATTACGCAGAACGCGCGCAAACCGATATGGCGACTGCCATTGGTATGCGTTTGGCGATGATGGAAGCTGTCAGCCAGTGGAAAGCTGCTGAAGCCTCAGGACAGTTTGATGGCATGAGCGCGGCGGAGAAAACTACCGCTGCCCGCACCATGATCCGCGAACAGACACTCAGCAACGATATTCTGCAGAATGCAGGTACGGGTGAGATCGTTGCGCGTTATTACGAAGATATTATTGATACGCAGCCATCACCTGACAATGTGGTGGCATTCCTGAATGACATCGACCGTGACGACATTGACGGTATCAGCGAAGCATTGGCGAATAATGATAATAAGAAATTACTATCGGCTGCCGGAGGATTCTCTTCCAGTTTCCGTGAACATCTGGGGCGTGAGTCGGTCACCGGTTCATTTCAGGAATATCTGACCGGCAATGCCGCACAACTGGCGGATGTTGAGATGCGTCTCGGTACTTTCAGTCAGGAGCAGCAGTCACTTATTGATAATTACGAAGATAAATTCCGCACCGCCGATGAATGGGACGACTGGCTGTATAATCGGGTGAAAGAGAAGATGGGTGAGCGTGTCTTGGGAATGTTTCAGTCTATAGGATTTGCTTTTCCAATGGTCACAGACCGGATTGCCGAGTTCCAACCGGAAGTGGAGCAGGAGTTGGGTCCGATTATCGAGGCAGCCAATGCTGCCAAAGATTCGCCAAGTGCAGAAACACTCCAGCTATTGCAAAAAGAACTGGGGCTGGAAGCTGAGATACAGGCGACCGAGCAAGACATTGCAAAACTGGCAGATGAAGTGCTGGACGGTGTGCAGAAGGTGCGTTCTGGAGAAATTGGAGAAAGACACCAGAACTATCTGGCGCATCGCTTGAGTGGCGCTGTAGAAAAGACAGAAGCACCGGCCCTATCTGATGATGAGATTGATCAGGCAATGGACGAACTGGAAAATACCGCTCGTATGATGATAGTGGAAGACCGGGATGGTCAGGTTATTACGGAGCTGCTCAATAATGATATTGAAGCGCTGGAAGAAGTGCGTGCGGCACTGAAAGAGAGTGGAACGCTCATGCTGGGTGATAAAACAGTATCGACGGCTGACGGTGTGCTGGATCGCAGCGAAATGTCAGCCATTCTGGCTGATGTTCGCGAGAAGCACGATATTGATGTTGCCGAAGCCAGAGCGCAGGAAATCATTGCGCAAAACCTTCCGGAGTCCTTTACCGGCAAAACAGCTAATCACGAAAGATAATTTTATTAGCCCTGACGGGCGAAGCGCTGCATCCCACGGGTAATTGTCTCTCCGGCGGAACCGCAGGCATCTTTCGCTTTCTGGATATACCCACCCAGCGTCAACACATTGGCAATGCGCCGGTCGAGGAATGCCCAGCTTTCCTGCTGACCTTCTGACTCGTCATTCAACCAGAACAGCAGCGTGGCGATATAGACCTTCGCCAGCAACCCACGCTTGGTATACCAGTTGAAATCGGTGGACGTATCGCCGGCGGCACGCCACATCAGGTCAACCGTATGACAGACCGAGGTGAACATGCGCGGATAATGCACCGGCAGCATATATACGCCGGTAGCGCGGCGGATAGCCTCACGATGCGGTAATTGCTGTTCCAGCCGCACCCGGATGCAGGTGGCAATGCGCTCACGGATTTTAAGCGAGGAGAGGTCACGTGCCTCCAGTGCTTCCATCATCATGCGGTCGGCCTCGGCCACGGAGAAATCCAGCACCTCCATGATGCCGCCGGGAAAAGCGTTCTGCCAGGTGCCGGGAGCAAGCCCAAGCGTCTGTTCGGCATGTTGCATCAGGGATGGCGTCCAGCCCTCAAACGGAGCGGATTTCAAGGCCTCCTGTAGCAAATCGTGCCGTACGGTATCGTGATTGGACATCGTCATGCCGTCACGTTAGCAGATAACAAAAAGAGAGAAAAGAAGGGTTTTACGCGCCGCGACCGATGTCGGTACCGGATGCGCCGGGGCCACGATCGATGATGTCGCGGATAGCGGCAGATGGCTCCACATCACGGTCAAACTGATAGGCTGTGTGGTCTTTGCCGTGTGGCATGGAATTCTCAATGGTCGCGCCGACGTGCTCAATGCCGCGTCCAACGCCTTCAACGTCGCGGTCAATGGCTTCGGCAGCAGCTACAAGAGCATCTTCATCCGGCTTACCGGCAATGCCGCGATACAGCCCGTTACCGCCTTCGAATATCCCGGCGCCTGCAGCGTGCAGGGCAGTGGTTTCTGCGGCAAGGGTCAGTGGTGAAGAATGCAGGAAGTCAA
The DNA here is from genome assembly GCA_030430795.1 of Alphaproteobacteria bacterium. GTDB lineage: Bacteria > Pseudomonadota > Alphaproteobacteria > Rickettsiales > UBA998 > JAUIJX01. The sequence goes on from JAUIJX010000008.1 coordinate 9,357, forward strand.
ACAGCGTGGCATCCACACCGATTAATGCTCCGGCAACCCCGAGACCGATCAGTGCGCCAGTCTGCAGACCTGCCCAACCATTACGGCGCATACGACCAATCCCTTCCTGAAGGGAGCCGGTATGCGGATAATTTACTGCGGTGTCGTCAATTGCCATACATAACCCTATTTATACACTCTAAGTGTAGCAAAACTGCGGGGTAAGGAGTGTGACGTTTTAATGAAGATTAGAGGCGCTTTTAGTGGAGCGTTGGGCCGTCCTGATCGTGCGCATGCGTGCTTTCGGCCACGCGTTGACGCTGACTGTCAATAAACTCGCGAATACGGGTGGTCGGGCCATGATCGGAAACGGTTTCCACTACATTCGGCACTTTGTTGATCACGCGGGCCACCGGGTTGGCGGCTTTCGGATTATCCAGATCGTAAATGTGGATGTCGATGTCGTTGATTGGTTGGGCGATACCGTAATCGGCTTTGATACGGTCAATGCCGGAATTCAGGGCATGTGCAGAGCGAACCCCTTTATTGGCACCGGAAATCCCGGCCGCAACACCTGCCACAGCAGACATAATGCCGGAAAACAGACCGATGGCACCAGCGTAAGAAGCGATAGTGGCGCCTTCCGCCATCAACGGAATGCCAACAGCAGGGCCGAGTACCAAGGCTGCCGTGCCCACAACAGCGCCAACCACCAGTGCAATGGTCGCGGCGGGTAGGAAACCGCGGATAAACCCTTTAAAACCTTCCCATTGCGCATTGCCGCGATGTGCGTCAAAAACGCCGGGATGGATATCTTGTGGCCTGATTTTCATACTTATTACTCCACCCTACATTCTACTGAATTTATGGGGTTTGTGTGTGAAGTTTCTGTGACAACGGCAGGTTATTGCTGGAAAAAGGTAAATTAATGTTAATGATTGCCTGTTGGTAAAAAACAGGCGGTGAGCTATGGAAAAAGAAACCGATGACTTTGTGTTCCCGGAGGAATGGAAAGAAGTCTCCGTAAAAAGCATGCTTCGTGATTGGATTGAGCAGAGTGGAGTAAAATCTACAGCGCTTTCTGAGGAAATATACGGGCAACCTAACAGAATTTCGGTCATACTGGGACAGGCATCAAAAAGCGTGACGGCTCAGGACATTGCGGATATCGGCAGGGCGCTGGAAGTCGATGAAACGACTATCGATCAATTGCAACAACGGTTGCAATAGGAGGGCATGCTAAAGACTCAAAAACTGGTGGCAGCAAGGAACCTCTCAACCAATATGCATTCTTACGGTGAGAATGCCAAAAAGGTGGTTGGAAGCAATAATAAAAAACTGGCGGAAGAACTATCAGAGAGGATTGGTAGAGAGGTAAAACACTCTGAAATAGTAGCGTATTTCACAAATATCATTAATGGGGTGCGTTGCATGCCGCATAATGTCCGGCAGGCATTACCGCAACTGCTGGAGCTGGATGAGGAACAAACGTTACGTTTTAATGTGCTGAGCTTGGAACAAAGCTATCGCTACAATCAGCATTTGTTTCCTTACGGTCACTTGAGCGGAAAGTTAATGGAGAATCTTGAATTTAATGATTTTTTCAAGCTTTGTGCAGAGAATTCCGGGTATCATGAAAGGGATTTGTTGCGCGGGCTGGGAATGGAAAAAGAAGATATTTCCAGCTTCATGACCGCTCGAGAGCCGCTCAAGGAAAAGATATTAACAAGATGCATGGAAAAGTTTGAGCAGGCTGATCAGGAATTGCCGGAGTCACAGCGTTGGTATCACCGACATGTCTATCGTTTTGATATGGAAGATGAGAACAGGCCGTTAGTAGATACCGGTTTGTCGTTTCCGCAAACACTGAAAGCACTTCATCAAAAAGCCGTGGAAGCAAATCAGGCGCAGCGTACAGGCCGCCATGACGAACCATCACCTGCAGATGCCAATGACTCTCCGGTGCCGTCACCATCGTCACCGCCGCCACCAGCTCCTCCGCCTAAACCGCCAGTAACCGCAGTACCGGTAACGAGGGTGCGTGTGCCTCCTCCGTTAAAAGATCAACGTGTTTTTGCCGGAAAACCAGTGGCATTTGCCATAGAGTCAACAAGAGAAACCTGTGCGCTCGGTGCCGTCTATGACGCGTGTCTTGAGAAAAATTCTGGATACACGGAACGTCAGATTGCCGGAATGCTTGGATTGCCAAAAGGTATGTCGGATATTGCCATGCTGAAAAGAGGGCGGTTGTGGCTGGAACCGGATACGCAAAAACAGCTGGTTGAGCTGTTCGATACCGATAGCAAAAAAGCACCGCATGGGAAGAATGGCTGGTTTGATGCTGAGGACAGATTGTCACTGCCAGTTAAACCATCGCTACGCACGCAGTTGGAAACGGCCTATGCGGCGGTTGTTCCAGAAACGCTTAAAAAGAGCGAAATCATGGTGGGATAAGGGGCTATTCGTCACCCATTTTAAGGGCGGCGAGGAAAGCGGATTGCGGGATATCGACATTCCCGATCGAGCGCATTTTCTTCTTACCGGCCTTTTGTTTTTCCAGCAGTTTTTTCTTCCGCGTGATGTCGCCGCCGTAACATTTGGCGGTCACGTCCTTACGCAGGGCGGAAATGGTCTCGCGGGCGATGACTTTACCGCCGATGGCGGCCTGAATCGGGATTTTGAACAGATGTTGCGGGATCAGTTCCTTGAGGCGCTTACACAGGGCGCGGCCACGATAATCCGCCTGCGAGCGGTGTACGATCAGGGATAGTGCATCCACCGGCTCCCCGTTGACGAGGATCGAGAGTTTAACCAGATCGCTCTCCTCGAACCCGTCCATTTCATAGTCGAAGCTGGCATAACCGCGGGAGCAGGACTTCAGCCGGTCATAGAAGTCGAACACCACCTCGTTGAGCGGCAGGCGGTAGATCGCCATTGCCCGTCCGCCGACATAGGTCAGGTCGCTCTGCACGCCTCGTTTCTCGGTGCAGAGCTGCAGCACGTTGCCGAGATATTCGTCCGGCACCAGAATCGTGCCTTTAATCCACGGTTCCTTCATCACTTTGATTTTGGTTGGGTCCGGCATATCCGCCGGGTTATGAAGCTGGGTGTACTCACCATTCATCAATTCCATCTCATAAACCACGCTTGGGGCGGTGGTGACGAGATCGACATCATATTCGCGCTCCAGCCGCTCCTGAATGATCTCCAGATGCAGCAGCCCAAGGAAACCGCAACGGAACCCCATGCCAAGCGCCGAGGAGCTTTCAATCTCATAATTGAAGCTGGCGTCGTTGAGGTGCAGCTTGGCGATGCTGTCCTTCAGATGTTCGTATTCGCTGGTGTCGACTGGGTACAGGCCACAGAATACCACCGGTTGAGATGGTTTAAAACCGGGTAGCGGTGCCTTCGCCGGGGCACGGTCGTCGGTGATGGTGTCCCCGACATTGGTATCCGCCACATGCTTGACACCGGTAATCAGATAACCAACCTCACCGGGGCCAAGTCTGTCAACGGCGACTTTCTTTGGCGTGAATACCCCGACCTGATCCACCAGATGCGCTGCGCCATTGCTCATCATACGGATTTTCATGCCCTTCTTAATCTCGCCGGAAAACACGCGAATCAGGATGATGACGCCGAGATAGGTGTCGTACCAGCTATCGATCAACAGGGCTTTGAGGGCATTGGCTTCATCGCTCAGCGTTTTGGGATGCGGCAACCGTGCAACTACCCCTTCCAGTACGTCCTCAATCCCAATCCCGGTTTTGGCCGAAATCATCAGCGCATCGGAACAATCCAGCCCGATCACGTCTTCGATCTGTTCTTTCACCCGGTCGGGATCAGCGGCGGGCAGGTCAATCTTATTGAGCACCGGAATAATCTCATGCCCGGCATCGATCGACTGATAGACATTGGCCAGCGTTTGCGCCTCCACCCCCTGCGAGGCATCCACCACCAGCAGTGAGCCTTCACACGCGGCCAGACAACGGCTGACTTCGTAGGTGAAGTCCACATGCCCCGGCGTATCCATCAGGTTGAGGATATAGGTTTCGCCATCCTTGGCGGTGTAGGAAAGACGCACCGTCTGTGACTTAATGGTGATGCCGCGCTCGCGTTCAATATCCATGTTATCGAGCAACTGATTCTGCATTTCCCGTTCTTCAATGGCGTCGCAATGCTGAATCAGGCGATCCGCCAGCGTGGATTTACCGTGGTCGATATGGGCGACAATGGAGAAATTGCGGATCTTGCTCAGTTCGGTCATGCCACCTACTTAACCGATTATGCGCCGTTTGCAACGGGAAAGAGCGATTAATGCCGTTTGCCGATCTCCGGTGGCGGAGCGACGCGCTCCCGACGATCCGGCGGGTTGGTGATGCGGTTGCCTGGTCCGGCGCCTCCGCCCGGCGAATTATCGTCGGGTGGTGCAATATCTTGCGCCGGAGGGGACGTGAAAATGGAGGTAAAGCGCTCCCGATCGGCGTGGGTGGCTCCGAGTGCTCTGGGCACGAGCAAATCAGCAACTGCTTGTATGGATACGGTGCCTTTATGCCATTGCCCGGTTTTGGCGAATTGATCCCACTGATGTCGCGATATGCCAGTCTCTCGCATCGCTATTTCCTTGGTGACTTTGACGTTACGCATCAGGGTTTTGACCGCTTGTACGCGTGTGGCTGCATCGGATGTTTCATCAAGGGTGGCTAACGTTTCCGGCTTGTAACAGATGCCAAGGGAGAGTTGCCGGTATTTTTCCGCATGAGCCGAATCAAAATGCAGCAAGCGGGAGATGGATGACGGAACAAAATCTTTATCTGTGATAACCCCCATCAACCGCTTTTCCCATAGACTTTCGGTAAACGCACCATCGGTAGCATCGGAAAACTGAGCAACGAACTCTGCGATTGTCTTGCCGGATTGTTCATGAATCATGCGGTTTACCTTGCGAAGGGCGGTCTTGCGCTCTTTGTCGGAAGTGCTGGCCACGCCTTCATCAATGGCTTGATAAATGGCGCCAAGGCTGCGTTGCGTGTAGCGACCGGTGGTGATGGAAACAAAATCCTTGATGGCCGCATCCGTCACACCAAGTGCATAACCGTACCGACGGGCATCGTCGGATTTTTTTAAATGATGCCCGCCTTCAATGAGCATGACGCGTTCTTTGTGTAGCCCCAACCTTCTTGCGATATGCCTGTTTGAAGTCGCATGCGCTTCAGCATCGGCTCGCGCGTAATATGATTGAAGACAAAATCATGAACCAACAGATCCGGGCTGCGGTATCCGGGATAACCCAGAAAACACATATACGCATCTTGCTGTAATTCCGGGTCTTCGACCAGCGTTTGTGCCAGTGTAAGAAAGCCATCCATCAGGTTGTTCATCACCTTGCCGCCGGTGTAGGCAACGTTGAATTGGCCTTCCACATACCGGATAACGCGCCGCTTTTCTAAGCCGGAATCTTTGGAAAGGCGGGAGATTTCCTTATGCGTGGTGCCGTATCGAAGGTTGATCAGGTTAAGCAGGGTATCGTGCGCAGCCGCTTCAATCTGGTCGGAAGTGTGAGCCTTCTCCAGCTTGGCGATGCCAGCCTGTATCACATCTCGTTCGTTTGAATGAAGAGCTGCCAATTGGCTTACTCCTCTCCGCGTCCTTTGGGTATGGCGGGTGGTTGCTCGCCTTCAGGCGTTGCCGGCGAAGGTAAATCACCTAAAGTGTAATCTAGAAAATCCGCGCATATATCATTGATATCGCTGGTCAGGCCGGCCGCCTGAATTTTTTTGCCGTCTATCTCAAGTTCAAAAGACGGAATCTGGTTAACGATAACAGGATTATCCAGAAGTATGGATAGGTTCCCGTTAAACCTCTCAATGGGACGAGTGCATTCTGTAGAGTTTTCACGTAAGACAACGAGGTCAGGCGGGCCGTCGGCATACCCTTGATACACTTCCAGATCTGTCTTGAATATATTGGTGTTAGCGGCATCGCGCTCCGGATGGCTGGCAATATGTGCAAGGCAGGCCTCATAGAATTTTTGTCCCGGTGCCAACTCTTCCTGAGCAATTGGCCAGCCGTTTTTGCATACGGCAATGGTATCTTCATGTTTGCCTTGCGCATTGATGAAATAGGTGAAACTCGTCACCGCCGGACGTGCATCGTCATCTGCCATGATACTCCCCTGTTTTTTGTTCTTCGTTTTCTGCAGCATACAGGTTAAATGTGACACTATGATGTCAAACCATACAAAAATTCCCGAATACTGGCAGGAATCCTGCGATTACCTGACGCAGGCCGATCCGGTCATGGGCGGGATCATCGGCAGCTATCAGGGAGAAACCCTGCAGGGCAGGGGCGATGCCTTCTTCACGCTGGCACGCTCCATCGTCGGGCAGCAGATTTCCGTCAAAGCCGCCGATGCTGTCTGGAACCGGCTGGTGGATGCCCATGCTATCGCCCCGAAAGACCTGCTGGCAGCGGAGGAAGAAGCCTTGCGCGCCTGCGGCTTGTCACGACAAAAAGTATTGTATCTTAAAAGCTTATCGGAATTTTTCCTCGAATATAAGATCAAGCCGGGCTACTGGAACGACTGGGAGGATGACGCCATCATCCGCCATGTCACGCAGATTAAAGGCATCGGCGTTTGGACGGCGGAAATGTTCCTGATCTTCCACTTGCTAAGGCCGAATGTGTTCCCTGTGGATGACCTCGGCGTGCTCAATGCCATTCGTCGGCATTACCCGCGCAAGCGATTCAATAAGAAACAAGATTATCAAAGGCTTGCAAAGAAGTGGGCACCCTATCGCACCGTGGCGACCTGGTATCTGTGGCGCTCACTCGATCCGCTGCCGGTGTCCTATTGATTGTCACCCAGTATTCGCGGTTTCTTCATGAAACTGTCATATTGGTTTGTTAGGATGACAGGGTAGAAAATTTATAGCCGGAGACAGACACATGGCAGAAGAAACCACCGAAGAGCAGGGAACCGGACAACCGGAGACGGCTGAGCAAACTGCGGGGCAAGAGCAAACCGCTCCACCGCCAGCTGAGCAACAGACTGCCGAAGCAGATGGTCAGCAGCCACCGGCTGAGCAGGTGGCCTCGGCAGACGGTCAGCAGCCGCCCGCCGCGAACCAGCCATCAGCAGAACAGGAGCGTGCGGCTCAAACATACATGGATATCATGAATAAAGAAGGTGACCCAAAATACGCTGGCGTTACTGTAATACGCGAAGGTGCAGACCCTCAGGTAAATTATTTTAAAACAGAGCAGGAGTTCCGCCAGTATATAGCAGGGCTTGATACGGAGGGAGTAACAAAGCTTCAGGTGGCGCAACGTCAGGCAAACGGAGAAGTGAGTGCGATTACTGCAACCGGGCCTGAATCGGTTGCGCAGGCGGTAGAACACTTAAAGCAAGATGGCAAATCTATCGCAGAACTACAAACAGAAGAAGAGCGTAAACAGGACCCGTTCCAACAAATGCTTGGTTCGATGGGACAACTGGGTGGTGAAATGCAGATTCTTGCGCTGGTAATGGTAGCGATGATCGCCTGGGCAATGAAAGATGGCCCAGAGCAAGGAGTTGCGCAGAATGGCCCGAACCCACTGCCGGGTGCGGAGCAAGGTGGCCAGCAGCAAGATGTGGCATCCCTTGAATTGCCGGATGGTGTAGGGGATCAGGCGCGAGAAGCTGCTCAAGCTGCCAGAGGCGGTCAGATGACGGAAGTAGACCCGGTAGAACAAAAGACACCAGATCAGGTTGCTGCCGATATCGATCTAAGTCAGATTGGTAGAACAGGCGGTAGAGCAGGCTAGCCATGAGTATGCAGCCAGTCACGCCTCCTTTTTCAGAGGAAGAACGTAACCTTGCCATGGTGCAAACCATGCAACGACAGCGTGAGAAAAAAGAGAGCGGTAATATACTAGCGGATATGATTGGTGATATTGATCCGGCCAATCCTAATCGCGGGATTATGATTGCCATCGCCATGCTGGTTGGCATGATGACGGGCGAAGATCCCCAAAAATTATTTCAGGAATTCAATCAGCGCGATGAAAACGGGCTGGCCAGCGGTATTTACGATATCGATCTGACAACCGGGCAACGTAGTGTCCGCACCAGTTCCACCGCATTTGACGTTTCTGTCGCAGGGCAGGGCTATGATTCGGGCAACCAAATTGGTCATCGTACGTATACTGATCCGGCAACCGTTCCATATCTGGATTTGCCGGATAGCGTAGAAAAGAGTAATCCCGGTGGCTGGGTGGCCTATGCCGTCACTACGGAGGCAGGCATGCGTCCCGGTAATCACCCGATGGCGAAGGGAATGGTAGTGTTTCGTGACCCTGAAGGGAATGAGCATCGTTTTCCGTTTGCATCCGGTGGCGCGCGTCAGGGAGAAGAGAATTACGGTGGTCCGGCCCCGGGGCTGGTATCGCATGATTTCACTGGCAGCCGCAGCGATATGGTGAATGCCACCTACCGTTTAGGCAATCTGGAGGTTGGTGGTCGCGGTGCCGCATTCTCAGGTGAAGGCACCAATTTCTTCATGCACACCCCGTCGAATGCTCAATCATCTGTAGGTAGATCGGAAATCGGTATCCATCCGGACGGTAATGGATACGGCTCACTCGGTTGTTTTGCTATTGATCCGGCATCCACGCGCGAATTCATTGCCATGTGGAACAATATTCCGGCCGATCAGCGTCCGACAGAAATGGCGATTCTCGATCCGCAGATTCTACGTAGTAAAGAACATGTGCTCGCCAATGCACAGGTGCGGCAGAATGGTGGTAACAATTACCAGTTTGCGCTGGAAAGCCGCGGTGATGCGCCTGCCATCAATGTGGCGCAGGCTGCTGGTGGGCTGGACGTTGCCGAAGCATCTGGCAGCATGGATAAGACGCCTGCCGCCGGAGCCCCAAGACCAGAGGAACTGGAAAACGCCCGCTCCTAAGATATTTGCTTTTCTTCAGCGTCCGCGCTACAACATCCCCTCAATGAACTAAAGAACAATGCACACGCATGATACCTCGTTATACCCGTCCCGAGATGGCGGCAATCTGGGAGCCGCAAAACCGTTACCGCATCTGGTTTGAGATTGAAGCCCACGCCTGCGACGCACTGGCAGAACTGGGCGTGATCCCGAAAGAATCCGCGAAGAATATCTGGAAAAACGCGCCGGAGAGCTTCGATATTGACCGTATCGATGAGATCGAACGCACCACCAAACATGATGTGATTGCTTTCCTGACCCATTTGGCTGAGCATATCGGTGAGGATTCCCGCTTCGTGCATCAGGGTATGACCTCGTCCGATGTGCTGGATACCTGTCTGGCCGTGCAGCTCAAACAGGCGACCGACCTGCTGCTGGACGATCTGGATCGCCTGCTGGCAGTGTTAAAAAAACGCGCCTATGAGACCAGGGATATGGTGTCCGTTGGCCGCAGCCACGGGATTCACGCCGAGCCGGTGACAATGGGGCTGAAATTCGCCCGCTGGTATGCCGAGTTTGAGCGCAATAAGAAACGGCTGGAAGCGGCGCGCGCCGACATTGCTACCTGCGCTATTTCCGGTGCGGTGGGGACGTTCGCCAATATTGACCCGCAGGTGGAAGTGCATGTGGCGGAAAAGCTAGGCCTGACGCCGGAGCCGGTATCCACGCAGGTCATCCCGCGTGACCGCCATGCGCAGTATTTCGCTACGCTTGGCGTCATTGCCTCCTCCGTTGAGAATGTGGCCATTGAGATTCGCCATCTGCAACGCACCGAGGTGCTGGAAGCGGAAGAATTCTTCTCCAAAGGGCAGAAAGGCTCGTCCGCCATGCCGCATAAGCGCAACCCGGTGCTGTCGGAGAATCTGACCGGGCTGGCGCGCATGGTGCGTGCTTACGTCACTCCGGCGCTGGAGAATGTGGCGCTGTGGCATGAGCGCGATATTTCGCATAGCTCAGTCGAGCGCATGATCGGGCCGGATGCGACGGTCACGCTGGATTTTGCCCTTAATCGGATGATTGGACTGGTGGAAAACCTGCTGGTCTACCCGGAGCGGATGCAGGCTAATATGGACAAGCTGGGCGGGCTGATCTTCTCGCAACGCGTGCTGCTGGCGCTGACGCAGGCGGGAGTGAGTCGTGAAGATGCATATACGCTTGTTCAGCGAAATGCCATGAAAGTCTGGGAACAGGGTAAAGACTTCCTGACCGAATTGCTAGCCGATGCCGATGTCACCAAAGCGCTGCCGGAAGACGAGATTCGTGCCAAGTTCGACCTCGGCTATCACACCAAGCATGTCGATACCATCTTTAAACGGGTATTCAGCGAATGAAAAAAATAATTCTGACGATGGCGGCTGCTCTGCTGACTGCCGCGCAAGCCAATGCATTGCCAACCAATGTGCGCACGCTGGTGGATAAAGCCTGTGCGCAGGAAGATGAATTCGTGGCTTACGCTATCGTTAATACCACCCGTCAGCAATTCCCGACCTATCAGGATGCGATTGCCTCCTATTGGAAGGCGGGCTGTGCCATGCCGGAAGGGGTGGCGCCTGCGCCGGATAAAGTGGCGGTGCCGGTAGATGGCACTGCACCGGCGTTAGCTGCTGCAGAAGCGGAGTCGCCGTGGTCCGGTGAGCTGGAAACCTCCGCTGACATACGTACCGGTAACACTGAGAAAACCAACCTGTTGCTGCGCGGTAAAGTGGCATATGAGGTTGAAAAATGGCGGCATACGCTGGAAGCCCACCTTGTCAGCGACGAGGAAGATGGCACTACGCTGGAAGAGGAATACCGTGTCGGCTTCCGCAGTGATTACAAGCTGGATGCGCGCAATTTCCTGTTTGGCGAGCTGGAATATGTCGATGACCGTTTCAGTGGTTACGACTATCGTTTGTCGGAAACAGTCGGTTATGGCCGCATCTTCTACGATCTGGATGATTTCTACTGGGAAGGCCGTGCCGGTATCGGGATGCGGCAGGATAAACTGACCACCGGGCAGGATGAAAACTCCGGCGTTATTACATTGGCCACCGATCTCGACTGGCAGGCGACCGATTACCTGAGCCTGTATGAAAATGCCGATGTCTCCATTGCGCAGGAGAGCACAATTTTCCAGTCGGAAACCGGGCTGAAAAGCAAGATTATCGACCATCTGGCCATGAAGGCGGCGTTTTATGTTGAGCACATCACAGACGTGCCGCCGGATCGTAAGGATACCGATACACGTACCACGCTGGGTGTGGTCTATGACTTCTGACGGGTTTGTGCTGGACGCGCAACTCGCGCAGGATACCATCCCGGTCGGCGATGCCGGCTTGTCACGCATCCTGCTGATGAACAATAAGCTCTACCCGTGGCTGATTCTGGTGCCCGCGCGCTCAGATCTGGTTGAACTCACTGATTTGACGCTCGATGAGATGAATCTGCTGATGCATGAGTTACATGTGATCAGCAGCGTCATGCAGTCCTTGTTCAAACCGTATAAGATGAACATTGCGGCGCTTGGCAATCAGGTGCGCCAGTTGCATATTCACCTGATCGCCCGTAAGCAGGATGACTCCGCCTGGCCGAACCCGGTCTGGGGCACGGGTGGCGAGCCTTATAGCGAGGTAGATGCCAGCCTGCTCATCAGCCGTATCCAGAATGCACTTGCCACCACCATGCAAGAAGAGGCGAGCTAACTACCTTTCCGGTGACTCTTGCTTCTCTTTGCCTGCGCGCTCCAGCCAGCTGCCATCCTCCAGTGCTTCCTTTTTACGGATGGTGGCTTCGACCGTCTGCTCATCCACGCCGAACAGCTTGCTCACCGTTTTGGTGGCAGGTGTGAACACATGTTGGCTCGTCCATTTATCCCAGCTATGGAACTTATTCGGTGCATAGGCGCGCCCTCCGACCAGTAAAGCTGCGGTGGTACCAGCACCCAGCG
>JAUIJX010000009.1 GCA_030430795.1 Alphaproteobacteria bacterium
GTGGCCAACGCGAGTTGATCATTGGTGACCGCCAGACCGGTAAAACCGCCATCGCGGTCGACACCATCCTCAATCAGGTCGAAACCAACAACACGGCGAAAGACGACAAAGACAAACTCTTCTGTATCTATGTCGCTATCGGCCAGAAGCGCTCTACCGTGGCGCAGGTGGTGAAAAAACTCGAAGAAACCGGCGCGCTGGAATACACCGTCGTAGTCGCGGCAACCGCATCCGAAGCAGCACCACTGCAATTCCTTGCACCGTATACCGGTACCGCTGCCGGCGAATATTTCCGCGACAACGGCATGCACGCCCTCATTATTCACGACGACCTCTCCAAGCAGGCTGTGGCCTATCGCCAGATGTCCCTGCTGCTGCGTCGTCCGCCGGGACGTGAAGCCTATCCGGGTGACGTCTTCTACATTCACTCCCGCCTGCTCGAGCGCGCGGCGAAAATGTCTGACGAAATGGGCGCAGGCTCACTGACCGCTCTGCCGGTGATTGAGACGCAGGCCGGTGACGTATCCGCCTACATCCCAACCAACGTGATCTCCATTACCGACGGCCAGATCTTCCTGGAAACCGACCTCTTCTATAAAGGGGTACGCCCGGCGGTAAACGTTGGTCTGTCTGTATCCCGCGTAGGATCTGCCGCGCAGATCAAAGCCATGAAACAGGTTGCCGGTTCCATCAAACTGGAGCTTGCGCAATACCGTGAAATGGAAGCCTTCGCACAGTTTGGTTCTGACCTTGACGCCGCCACGCAGAAGCTGCTGGCGCGTGGTCAGCGCCTGACCGAACTGCTCAAGCAACCGCAATACTCTCCGCTGCTGGTGGAAGAGCAGGTAGCGGTGATCTATGCAGGTGTGAAAGGTTATCTGGATGACATCGAAGTGAACCGCATCGGTCAGTTCGAGGAAGCGTTGTTGCGTGAAGTGCGCACCAACCATAAGAAAGACATCCTGCAGGCTATCAGCAAGGAAAAAGCCCTGAATGATGCCATTGAGGACAAACTCAAAGGCGCTATCGCCACGGTGAAAAAAGCCTTTTAAGTAACGCGACGGGAACCACAAACGCATGGCTAGTTTGAAAGATCTCAAGGTCCGCATCGGATCGGTCAAGAACACGCAGAAGATCACCAAAGCGATGAAAATGGTGGCCGCTGCGAAGCTTCGCCGTGCTACCGAGCGCGCACAGGCATCCCGTCCGTATGCCGAACATATGGAAAAGGTGCTGCATGCACTGGCATCTCAGATTCAGGAAGGCGGTCCGACATTGCTCGCCGGTACCGGCAGCGACAAAAACCACCTGATCGTGGTGATGACGTCGGATCGCGGTCTTTGCGGCGGCTTCAACAGCTCCATCGTCCGCTCTGTGCGTCAACGCGTCGCGCTGCTGCAGGGGCAGGGCAAAACCGTAAAGCTTTTCTGTGTTGGCCGCAAAGGTTCGGAACAACTCGGCCCAACCCACGGTCACCTGATTGTCGGCTCCATCAAGGAACTGGCCAAAAAGCAAGTGGAATTTGCCGACGCCCAGCGCGTCACAGATGAAGTGCTGGAAGTCTTCGAGAAAGAAAATATCGATGTCTGCACCATCGTCTATAACCATTTCCGCTCTGCCATCGCGCAGATCGTCACCTACCAGCAACTGATCCCGCTGGATCTGAGTGAGGCGTCCGAGGCAGACGCAAACAACGCCACCGCGTATGAATTTGAACCGGAAGAGGAAACCATCCTCAAAGACTTGCTGCCGCGCAACCTCGCCACGCAGACCTATAAGGCGCTGCTGGAGAATGCGGCCAGCGAGCAGGGCGCCCGGATGACGGCAATGGATAACGCCACCCGTAACGCTGGTGATATGATCAAACGTCTGACACTGCAATATAACCGCACACGTCAGGCTGCGATCACCAAAGAACTGATTGAAATTATTTCTGGCGCGGAAGCGCTGTAACGCAATTAATTGAAGAGCAACAGAGGACATTATGGCACCTAAGAAAAAAGCAAGCGGTAACACCGGACAGGTCGTACAGGTGATTTCGGCCGTCGTGGACGTGAAATTCGACGGCGAACTTCCGCCGATTCTCAACGCACTGGAAGCAACCGTCGACGGCAAACGTCTGGTATTTGAGGTAGCGCAGCACCTGGGTGAAGGGATTGTGCGCACCATTGCTATGGACTCTACCGACGGTCTGGTCCGTGGTCAGGAAGTCGGCGACGCCGGCGAGCCGATCTCCGTACCGGTAGGCCCGGAAACGCTGGGGCGTATCTTCAACGTTATCGGCGAAGAAATCGACGAGCTGGGTAGCTGCAAGGCCAAACAAACGATGGCCATCCACCAGCCTGCTCCGGAATTTGTCGATCAGTCCACCGACGCGGAAATCCTCGTCACCGGGATTAAAGTCATCGACCTCCTCGCGCCATACGCCAAAGGGGGTAAGATTGGTCTCTTCGGGGGTGCCGGTGTCGGTAAAACCGTATTGATCATGGAGCTGATCAACAACATCGCAAAAGCCCACGGCGGGGTATCCTGCTTCGCGGGTGTGGGTGAGCGTACCCGTGAGGGGAACGACCTCTACCACGAGATGATGGAATCCGGCGTTATCAATCTGGAAGATCAGAGCAAATCGAAAGTAGCACTCGTCTACGGTCAGATGAACGAGCCTCCGGGGGCACGTGCCCGCGTGGCGCTGTCCGGTCTGACCATGGCGGAATATTTCCGTGATCAGGAAGGTCAGGACGTACTCTTCTTCATGGATAACGTATTCCGTTTCACACAGGCCGGTGCTGAGGTATCCGCACTGCTTGGACGTATCCCGTCTGCCGTGGGTTATCAGCCAACCCTGTCCACCGACATGGCCGCGCTGCAGGAGCGTATTACCTCTACCAAAAAAGGATCGATCACCTCCATTCAGGCCGTCTACGTACCGGCCGATGATTTGACCGACCCGGCGCCAGCCACCACTTTCGCGCATTTGGACGCAACGACGGTACTGTCTCGCCAGATCGCCGAGCTCGGGATTTACCCGGCCGTGGATCCGCTGGATTCAACCTCTCGTATGATGGACCCGGCCATTATTGGTGAAGAGCATTATCAGGTCGCACGTGACGTACAGCAGGTGCTGCAAACCTATAAATCGCTGCAGGACATCATCGCCATTCTGGGGATGGACGAATTGTCGGAAGAAGACAAGCTGGTGGTGGCGCGCGCCCGTAAGATCCAGCGCTTCCTGTCACAGCCGTTCCACGTGGCGGAAGTCTTCACCGGTGCACCGGGTAAACTGGTTGACCTCAAAGACACCATCGCCGGCTTCAAAGCGATCGTCGCCGGGGAATATGACGACCTGCCGGAATCCGCTTTCTACATGGTTGGCTCCATCGAAGAAGCCAAGCAGAAAGCACAAAAAATGGCAGCAGAGGCTGCATAAGGACGGAATACGATCATGGCCGATAACCTGCACATCAACATCGTCACCCCATCCTCGCTCTACCTGACCGACACCGTCGAAATGGTCGTCATACCGGGAGAGCAGGGGGATTTTGGCGTGCTGAAAGACCACGTGCCGTTTATCTCCATGATCCGTCCCGGCGTCATTGAAATCATTAAGGAAAAAGGTGCCGCTACCCGGCTTTTCGTCTCGGACGGCTATGCCGAGACCCACGGCGACCAATGCACCATCCTTGCCGAACATGTCGAAGACGCATCGGGCCTGACCCGCGAAGCCGCACAAAAGGAACTCGATGCCGCCCGCAAATCACTGGAGCGCGCATCCGGCGATGCCGAACGCATCAAGGCCGAAAAAGCCATCACCATCGCGGAAACCAAACTGCTGGTGTGCTAAAAACACCCACCCAACCACCTGATAAACAACAAAACACGTCCGTTTAGGCACGCATCTTGCTTAATATTCCCTGTAAACACGGAGAATTAAGTGCCATGACGACAGAAACCCACACCGGCCTGACCGCCACACCGTTAACCACAACCGGCAAAACCGCGCCCAAAGCGGAAGAGCCAAGCCTGTGGGGTGGCGATGGGTTTGGTGCCGATGATTTCTTTGATCTCATCAACCCACTCCAGCATATCCCTGTCGTCTCATCCATTTACCGCGCCATGACCGGAGACGAAATCAATGCCGGTGCCCGCCTGATCGGCGGGGGCATACTGGGCGGTATCCCGGGTCTGGTCGGTTCCGCCGCCAACATCGTACTGGAAGAAGCCACCGGTGCCGATGCGGGTGAAACGGTCATGTCCGCCCTTAAAGACATTGGCACAACAACAACTCCGGAAATCTCGGCAAACGAAACACCGGCCGCTCCGGCCGTCCCGCTGGAAGACGATGAAGGGCAGGCATTGCTGGCCATCGCACAGGCGCAAATCGTAGAAACACAGCAACCACGGACGCAGGAAACAGCTGCCGTTACGATTCCGAAATTGCCGAACCAGCCGTCAACGGCGGCAACTGAAAACGCCTATACCTATACCCAGACCCAGTCGAAATTCGATAAAACGCTGATCAAAGCCGCCTCGTCTTAGGCTTTTCTTTCGCCAAACAGCGCCGTCCCGACGCGCACATGCGTGGCACCGAAGGCAATCGCCTCTTCATAATCGGCGCTCATCCCCATACTCAGCACCTCCACGCCAAGCTGATCCTTATATTGCCGCATCAGCGCAAAATACGGGGCAGGGGGCTGGTCATGCGGCGGGATACACATCAGCCCACGGATCGGCAAACCCAGCTCTCTCTGGCAAAAATCGTAAAATGCCGCCACCTCTGTGGGCACAACGCCTGCTTTCTGGGGCTCTTCCCCGATATTCACCTGTATCAGGCAATCCGGCCTCTTGCCTTGCGCTTCCATTTCCGTAGCCACAGCTTTGGCAATCTTTTCCCTGTCGATGGTCTCAATCACGTCGAACAGCGCCACCGCCTGTGCCGCTTTGTTGGATTGCAGCGGCCCGATCCCGTGCAACACCACCTCCGGGTACGCCGCCTTCAGTGCCGGCCACTTCGCTTCAGCCTCCTGCACCCGGTTTTCCCCGAAATGCCGGACTCCCAGCTGGATAAACGGCTCAATCGCAGACGCATCATGCGTTTTGCTCACCGCCACCAACACGGGCTCCGGAACGGCAAGGGCAGATGTTGTGGCTGCACATGCTATTTTTTCCATGACTTCGGTATATGCTGAATCTGGTGTTTCTTTATCCATTTGATTATTAACCATAAAAGCTTTTTCTGACATTTCTTCCGCCTACCATAAATTCGTTGTTGTAATAACGCAACAACACATGTAAAAGAACGGACGATACTCCGTTGATCCGGTTGTCGGGCTTGCTATTGAGGGTCGTTTATCGGATTAATGGTTCCAAGGTCGCGCATCTTTTTGTGTGCCCGAGTATTTTGTTAATGACAAGTATATAAGATTAGGATGATTGTTATGAAAAAAATTCTTCTCGGAACAACTGGTCTGGTCGGTGCTGCGGTACTGTTCGCCAGTGCTGCTTCTGCAGAAACGCCTAAAGTTACTGTAGGCGGTTTTGCTGACTTCCAAGTAGGTATTATGAGTGACGATCTGGATGCGGCACAACGCGCTCACGGTTTCCGTAACGATACGGAAGTTAGCATCAGCGTTGACGGCAAGTCAGATAGTGGCCTCGGATACGGTGCTGTAATTGATCTGGAAGCAGATGTTACGGCTGACGCAGACGGCGAAGGCCTGAACGCTGCTCGTACCTACGTATACCTGGATGGTAACTGGGGTCGTTTCGAACTGGGTTCCAACAACTCTGCTATTGAAGCACTGAAAGTTGACGCAGGCAGCATTGCTCGCGCAACCGGCGGTATCAATGGCGCATGGCACTATTTCGCAAACGCTACGGGTTCTACCTACATCACCACGACCGGTCTGGTTCAAGAGCACGGCTCTCTGCTGGCTCTGGGTGGTGAGACCACGGAAAACGTAAACAAAATCACTTACTACTCTCCGCGCTTCTCTGGCTTCCAGCTGGGTGTAAGCTACTCTCCGGATTCTACGGATAAGGGTCAAACCGTTACCCGTAGTGACGTAGGTGGTGCTGGTGATATCTTCGATATCGGTCTGAACTACGAAGGTCAGTGGGATCAAATCACGCTGGCTGCTGCAATCACCGGTGAATTCGGTGACGCAGACACCGCTGGTGTAAACGACATTTCAGCATGGAATGCTGGTCTGGCTCTCGGTTACATGGGCTTCTCCCTCGCTGGTTCTTACGGCGACTGGGATGACAGTCTGATGGCTGCTAGTCTGGATCAAGATTACTGGACGCTGGGTCTGGCGTATGACTTCGGTCCGTTCGGTGCTTCTGTAACCTACCTCGACAGTGATGTTGAAGTAGCTGGTGGCGCTGACAACGAATTCGATAACCTGGTTATCGGCGCAGACTACGAACTGGCTCCAGGCCTGACTCCTTACGTAGAAGTTAGCCTGTACGAGTTCGACGCTCCTGTCGGTGGCGTAGATAACGATGGTTCTGTATTCATCGTTGGTACGCTGCTTTCTTTCTAATTTGAAAGACTTGTAGTATGAGAAGGGCGGTGGTATAAAACCACCGCCCTTTTTATTTGTACAAACAACACGATGGTGCCATGAAACAGATTGTATTCACGCTCTCTTTGCTTCTAACCCTTCCCATGATACTTGCCGCTTGCGGTGCTGACCTTGAAGCTTCCTACCCGCAGGGGGATCAGGAAGATCAGCGTCGTGAACGCTATGGCAAACTCACCGGCGAAGGCGGCCTGCTTTCCATTGGCCGTGATGATGAAGAAGGCGGCGGCGCCTCTCCGATCGGTGTGAACAGCTTCCTGTGGCGTGCCACCCTCGACACGCTGGCCTTCATGCCTCTGGCCTCTGCTGACCCGTTTGGCGGCGTAATTATCACCGACTGGTACGAAGACCCGAAATCTCCGGGCGAACGCTTCAAGGTCACCGCACTGATCCTTGATCGTTCGTTACGCGCCGACGGCGTTAAAGTCTCTCTGTTCAAACAGATCAAAGACCAGAATGGCATGTGGCGTGATACCGAGGTCAACCCCTCCGTTCCCACCGAATTGGAAGATACCATCCTGACCCGCGCCCGCCAGCTGCGCGTCAGCCAGACTCGATAACCCCCATGTCCGAACGCTATAATTTCAAAACGGCCGAGCCGAAATGGCAGGCGGCGTGGGAGAAGGATTCTCTCTTCTCGGCCAATGATGCCCCCGACAAGCCAAAATACTACGTGCTGGAGATGTTTCCCTACCCCTCCGGCAATATTCATATGGGACACGTCCGCAACTACACGCTGGGCGATGTTCTGGCGCGCTACAAACGCGCTAATGGCTACCATGTCATGCATCCGATGGGCTGGGATGCTTTCGGTCTCCCGGCGGAAAACGCCGCGATCGAAAACAACGTCCATCCTGCTGATTGGACACTGAGCAATATCGACACCATGCGCGAGCAGCTCAAATCCATCGGCCTATCCTACGATTGGAGCCGGGAGCTCGCCACCTGCCTGCCGGATTATTACAAACATGAGCAGGCCTTCTTCCTCGATATGGTGGAAAAGGGCATCGCCTACCGCAAAGAGGCCACCGTCAACTGGGACCCGGTCGATAACACCGTCCTCGCCAACGAGCAGGTGATCGACGGCTGCGGCTGGCGCTCCGGCGCACCGATTGAGCGCCGCACCCTCTCGCAGTGGTTCCTCAAAATCACCGACTTCGCCGAAGACCTGCTGGCTGAAATTGACAATCTCACCGACTGGCCGGATCGCGTCCGCATTATGCAAGAGCGCTGGATCGGTAAATCCTACGGCGCCACCCTGACCTTTCCGGTCAATGAGAAAGACGGTGTCGGCATCGATGTCTACACCACTCGCCCGGATACTTTATTCGGCATGTCTTTCTGCGCCCTCTCACCCGATCACCCGCTAGCCAAAGAGCTGGCCGCTGACAACGCGGAACTGGCCGCTTTCATCGAAGAATGCTCCCAGCTCGGCACCAGCGAAGAGGCCATCGAGCGCGCCGAGAAAAAAGGCTTCGATACCGGCCTGACCGTCAAACACCCGTTCCTCGACCAATCCTTCCCGGTTTACGTCGCCAATTTCGTCCTGATGGATTACGGCACCGGCGCCATTTTCGCCTGCCCGGCGCATGACCAGCGCGACCTCGACTTCGCCCGTAAATACGGCCTCAGCGTCACCCCGGTGGTTGGCCCGGAAAACGAGACCATCACCATCGAAAACGAAGCCTATAGTGGCGACGGCGTCATGATCAATTCCGATTTCCTGAATGGTATGACCTCCGACAACGCCAGGGAAACTGTCATCGACAAACTGGAAGCCTTGGGCGTCGGCACCCGCAAAACCAATTTCCGTCTGCGTGACTGGGGCGTCTCGCGCCAGCGCTACTGGGGCTGCCCGATCCCGATGATCCATTGTCCGTCCTGTGGCGTAGTGCCGGTTCCCAAAGACCAGTTGCCGGTCGAATTGCCGAAAGACATCAGCTTCGATAAACCCGGCAACCCGCTCGATCACCACCCGACATGGAAACAGGTTGATTGTCCGTCCTGCGGCGGCGCAGCTACGCGCGAGACCGACACGTTCGATACCTTCTTCGAATCTTCCTGGTATTTCGCACGCTTTGCCAGTCCGAACTCCGACGAGCCACTGGATAAGACACTGTGTGATCACTGGCTGCCGGTTGACTGCTACATCGGCGGCATCGAACATGCTGTCCTTCATTTGCTCTATTCCCGCTTCTTCACCCGCGTGCTAAAGACCTGCGGCTATATCTCGGTCAAAGAGCCATTCGCAAAGCTGGTCACGCAGGGCATGATCTGCCACGAAACCTATCGCGACGCCAACGGCAAATGGCTGACCCCGGAAGAGGCTGCCCAAAAGCCGGAAAGCGACATCACCGTTGGCCGCTCGGAAAAAATGAGCAAGTCCAAGAAAAATACCATCGATCCACGCCACATCATTGAATCCTACGGTGCTGACACCGCTCGCCTGTTCATGCTATCCGACAGCCCGCCGGAGCGCGATCTGGAATGGACGGATGCCGGCATCGACGGTGCATGGCGCTACCTCAATCGTCTGTGGCGCCTGTTACTTGACCTCAAGCCGCATATCGCTGGCAAAGACTTTACTGCCGTGCCGGAATCTTCTTCGCCTGTCTTTGAAGAATTACGCAAAAAAACCCACGCCACCATTCTGGGCGTCGGCGATGACATTGAGCATTTCCATTACAACAAGGCCATTGCCCGTATCCGCGAACTCTCCAACCTCATGGGCGCGCAGGAAGCCGGGAAAGACGACGCCATCGACTGGGCATTAGCCGAGGCCACGCAGGCTTTGATGCACGTGCTGGCGCCGTTCCTGCCGCATCTGGCGGAAGAAATGTGGGCGGAGCTTGGGCATACCGACCTGATCGCCGCCCGTCCGTGGCCGAAGGCGGATGCGTCGTTGCTGGAAGAAGACACCGTCACCGTCGCCATTCAGGTGAATGGTAAGTTGCGCACGACCCTGAAACTGGTTAAAGATTGTGGGAAGGACGAAGCAGAAAAAGAAGCGCTTTCCAATGACCGCATTCAACAAGCCATATCCGGTAAGGAAATCAAGAAAGTCATCGTGGTTCCTAACAAGATTATCAACGTGGTGGCTGTGTAGCTGCCTGTTGCTGTTGCCTGCCTGCGGCTTCACCCCGATCTACGGCACCGCTTCTTCCGAACTCTCCGCCGTTCACGTGCTGCCCATCCCCGGTAAAAACGGGCTGATGCTGAAAGCGGCGCTGGAAGATAAACTGGATCCCGCACACCAGAATCCATCCGCGCAATATGATTTAAGCGCCACGCTGGCCATCTCTTCGGTACCGGTGGTGATTGAAAATGACGGCACGGTCTCTCGCTACCGCATCGACATCAAATCACCCTTTGTCCTGAAGTCGGTCAGCTCCGGTGCGGCATTGCTCTCCGACACCATCTCTCTGTCGATCAACTATGATGTCTCCGATGCCGATTATTCCACCTATGTCCTGTCCAATTATCAGGTTGAGCGCGGCATTGAGGAACTCAGTTACCATTACGTCAATCGCCTGAGCGCCTATTTTGCATCCGGAAAGGCGCTGCCGTGAAAATCAGTCCCAGAGATACCGGTAGTTTCCTAAAAAGCCCCGGCAACCATCGCTCGGTATTGTTCTTCGGGCCGGATGAGGGCCTGATCCGCGAACACCGCAAGACGGTTACCGCGGCACTGGTCAGCGATCCGTCCGATCCCATGTCAGCCACCCAATTCCACGCTGACACCATCAAATCCGAACCATCGTTACTCTATGAAGCGATGGCTGCTATCTCACTGCTTGGCGACACATCCATCATCGTGATCGAACAGGCGACCGACAAGCTGGCGCCTATACTCAAGGAAGCCTTCGACATGCCGGAATGTCAGAATTATGTCATTGTTTGCGGGGGCGATCTGCCGCCACGTTCCCCTTTGCGTGGTCTCTATGAAAAAGATAAATCGCTGGCCGCCATCGGCTGCTATAAAGACGAAGGTGCCAGTCTGCAAAACGTGATTCGCGATCATTTCACCACCAACCAGATTCAGTGCGACCGGGATTGCATGGCCTTCCTCACTTCCCGCCTCGGCAATGACCGCGGTGTCACCCTGAGTGAGTTGGAGAAAATCTCTCTCTATCTCGGTGAGGAAAAAACCCTGACGCTGGAAGTGGCGGAACATATCATTGGCCATAACGATAACAAAAACCTCGATGACATCGCCTTCGCCCTCGCGGATGGTAAGCTGTCACACGCGTTGCACATGACCGAACAGCAAATGGCAGAAGGCGCGCAACCCATCATGATCCTGCGGTCATTGATGCGCTATTTCGATCGTCTCAAACTGGCCAGCTTGCACATGCAGGATGGCAAAAGCACCGACGAAGCCATGAGCATGTTGCAGCCTCCGGTTTTCTTTAAGCAGAAACCATATGTCAAACGCCACCTGTCGCAACTGCGCAAACGCGAGATCGACCGTATCCTCTCACTGCTGATGGATGCCGAGCGCGCCATCAAACATAATCAGGAACCCAAAACCACCTGCCTGCATTTCCTCACCCGTATCGCCTCTCGCCGCGCTGCATAGCGGTCGTGTATGCACGGAGCACAAAATATCAAAAGCCTGTGGAAAAAATCGGTAATACCCTCGGTGTAGATCATGGGATAATTTCACCCCTTATTTATCGACATGTTATCCACGGTTTGCGCACGCAATTGATGCATGTGTATGAAACAAATGCATGAAGAAACAACAGCGAGGAAAACTAAAAAGCCAACAAAAAATACACAATCATAAAATTAATAATGTATTTATATATCAACATATTATAAAGTTATAAATCCTCTGTAGATATGTTTTTTCACATCGGTATGTCTCTGTGTATGAAAGTCGAAAAACCGTATACCCAATATCTCACAGCAATAAACAACTACTCCTACTTTTCTTATATATTAAATTAGATTATGAATACGAACCCATGACACGTTTCATCGATATTCTGACGTCGCAAAAAGCAACGGATCGTCCAGCCTTCTGGTTCATGCGGCAAGCCGGTCGTTATTTACCGGAATATCTGGAAGTGCGAGCCTCCTGTGACGGTTTTCTGAATTTATGCTACACGCCGGACAAAGCCACCGAGGTGACGCTGCAGCCGATTCGCCGCTTTGATATGGACGCTGCTATTATCTTTTCCGACATCCTCGTTATCCCTCATGCGATGGGAATGGACGTCTCATTTGTCAAAGGCGAAGGACCAAAACTAACGCCGCTGACATCGCAACAGGACATCGAAAAACTTCATACCGATGAAACAGCGATATGTACCCACCTGCAACCGGTCTATAACGCGCTGCGCCAGACGCGTACTGCCCTACCGCAGGACAAAGCACTGATTGGTTTTGCCGGTGCCCCCTGGACGCTGGCCTGTTATATGCTGCAGGGCAGGGGCGGCAATGAATTCATCACTGCGCGTGAATATCTTTATCAAAACCCACAACAGGCATCGGCATTGATCGACCGCATCACCGATGCCGTCATCATCCACCTGCGTGCCCAGATCGACGCTGGCGCCGATGCACTGCAGCTCTTCGACAGCTGGGCAGGATTGACCCCGGCGCCCTATCTTCAGGCCTGTGTCATCGATCCGGCCATCCGTATCGTTGCTGCCTTACGAGAATCCCATCCGCAGATTCCGGTCATTGCATTTCCGCGCGGCATCGGGGCGGCATTGGGTGAGTATGCCCGCCAGGTCAAACCGGCAGGTATTAGCATTGATACCAATACCCCGCTTGCCACCGCTGCAAAAGCAGTAGAAGGTCTCTGTGCCATACAAGGAAACCTCGATCCGTTATTGCTCGCAGCAGATGGTGATAAAGCTGCCGCTTATGTCAAAGAACAGATGCAGATGATGAAAGGGGTTCCCTATATCGTCAATCTCGGGCATGGTATAGTGCCGCATACTCCGATAGAGCATGTCGAGCGTGTCTGTGAAACCATCAAATCGTTCCAATGACTGTGATTTCCTCTGATACTAAAACGGCGATTATCCTGTTCAATCTGGGCGGGCCGGACGCGACGGAATCTGTCGAGCCGTTCCTGCGCAACCTGTTTAGCGACCCGGCGATCATTCGCCTGCCGGAGTGTGTCCGTCTGCCGCTGGCTAAATTCATCGCCAGACGTCGCGCACCTGTGGCAACCGCCATCTACGATGAAATGGGCGGTGCATCTCCTATTCTCAAGGAAACCAAAAAACAGCAGCGCGCACTGACGGCAGCCTTGAAAGAAAGCGGTAACGTCAAACTGTTTCACTGCATGCGTTATTGGCATCCGATGAGCGAGGAAGTCGTCGCCAAAGTCAAAAAATACAAGCCGGATCACATCATCCTGCTGCCGCTCTATCCGCAATTCTCTACCACCACCACGGGTTCGTCTTTCACTGATTGGGAAGCAGAAGCGAAAAAACAGGAACTGGATGTTCCCACCACCAGAATCTGTTGTTACCCGACCGAAAATTATTTCATTGCCGCTCACGCCGATACCATCCGTGAGTATTATTTCAAAGTCACCGGGGGACAGGCGCCGCGTGTATTATTCTCCGCCCACGGCCTGCCGGAAAAAATCATCCGCGCTGGCGATCCATACCAGTGGCAGGTCGAACAAACCGTGGAAAAAGTGGTCAGCCTGCTGGGCATCGCCGAGCTGGATTACGTCACCTGCTACCAAAGCCGCGTTGGCCCGCTGAAATGGATTAGTCCGTCAACCGAAGAAGAAATTATTCGTGCCGGAAAGGACGAGTTGCCTGTAGTGGTGGTGCCGATCGCCTTCGTCTCAGAGCATTCCGAAACACTGGTCGAGCTGGACATCGAATATAAACATCTGGCGGAGCAAAACGGTGTCAAAGAATATCACCGTGTTCCGGCGCTGACGGCACACACCGACTATATCGAAACCCTGAAACAGATTTGTCTGTCGGTTGGCGGTAAAAAAGATATACTGCCGGGGAAGGGCGCGCGCATCTGCCCGGTTGATCGCAGCGGATGCCCCTGTAAACACGAGGAATAGAGATGACTGCTACCGTTTATCTGATTATTAAATCACTCCACATCGTCTCATTCATTTCGTGGATGGCGGGCATGTTCTACCTGCCGCGCCTGTTTGTCTATCACGCAAAGACAGAAGCGGGCAGCGAAGCATCGGAAATGCTGAAAGTGATGGAGCGTAAATTGCTGCGCTACATCATCAATCCGGCGATGGCAGGCACCTGGTTATTTGGTTTGATTCTGGCCTATGAACTGCAAGCGTGGCATGACGGTTGGTTTCATGCCAAAATGGGTCTGGTGATCAGCATGACGGCAGTGCATCATATTCTGGCGCGCCACCGCAAGGATTTCGACCGCGATGCCAACAACAAATCGGAGAAATACTACCGCATTCTGAATGAAATACCGACCATCCTCATGGTCGCCATCGTATTTCTTGTGGTACTGAAACCATTTTAGCGCTAAAAAGGGAGAGGAAATCGGCAAACGAACGGGAAACCCGTTGACCGTATTCTTCAAATACCTTACCAAAAAACAATAATTCTCAGAATTAACCCCCATCTTTGAACCTGTTACAGGTCAAACCTCCATCTTATCAGTCAGAGAGAAATGGCATCATGGACTTAAAAGAACTCAAGCAAAAAAAACCGGACGAACTTCTGGATATGGCAGAAGAATTAGGCGTGGAAAACGCCAGCAGCATGCTCAAGCAAGACATGATCTTCGCGATCCTGAAACAAAAAGCCGAAAATGACGAAGCCATCAGCGGTGGCGGGGTGATCGAAGTCCTGCAGGACGGGTTTGGATTCCTGCGCTCATCCGAAGCCAACTACCTGGCCGGGCCGGATGATATCTATGTTTCTCCAAGCCAGATTCGCCGCTTTGCCCTGCGCACCGGAGATACGGTTGAAGGCGAAGTCCGCGCGCCGAAAGAGGGCGAGCGTTATTTTGCCCTGCTGAAAGTGGACAGCATCAACGGTGACAAGCCTGAAGATATGCGTCACAAAGTCCATTTCGATAACCTGACGCCGCTCTATCCGGATGAGCGCCTGTTGCTCGAAGTCGAAAAACCGACCGACGACATCAGCTGCCGCGTCATTGATCTGGTTTCCCCGCTCGGGAAAGGCCAGCGCGCATTGATCGTCGCGCCGCCGCGTACCGGTAAAACGGTATTGCTGCAGAATATTGCCCACTCCATCACCGACAACCATCCGGAATGTACGCTGATCGTCCTGCTGATTGACGAGCGCCCGGAGGAAGTGACCGATATGGCACGTTCCGTGAGAGGCGAAGTGGTGTCGTCCACCTTTGACGAACCGGCGCATCGCCACGTGCAGCTGGCGGAAATGGTGATTGAAAAAGCCAAGCGATTGGTGGAGCACAAAAAAGACGTGGTGATCCTGCTGGATTCCATCACTCGTCTGGCGCGCGCCTACAACACCGTGGTGCCGTCCTCCGGGAAAGTGCTGACCGGTGGGGTGGACGCCAACGCCCTGCAGCGCCCGAAGCGATTCTTCGGTGCTGCGCGGAACATCGAGGAAGGCGGCTCGCTGACCATCATCGGAACGGCGCTGGTCGATACCGGCTCGCGTATGGATGAAGTCATCTTCGAGGAATTTAAAGGGACGGGTAACGCCGAGATCATTCTGGATCGCAAGCTGGCGGACAAACGCGTCTTCCCGGCCATCGACATCACTCGTTCCGGCACTCGCAAGGAAGACCTGCTCTACGACAAAGGCACCCTCACCAAAATCTGGATGTTGCGCCGTATTCTCAATCCGATGGGGGTCATCGACGCGATGGAATTCCTGCTTGATAAGATGAAAGACACCAAGACCAATAACGATTTCTTCGACAAGATGAATTCATAGAATTAACAAAACCTTAAATCTTTTGCTCTATTGCTCTACTCGGGGAAAAACTATTTTGCTCGCATGGAAAGGACAAAATCATGACAATCAAGCGTAAAAAAATAGCACTGATCGGCGCCGGAATGATCGGCGGAACGTTAGCGCATCTGGCAAGCCTGAAGGAAATGGGAGATGTGGTGCTCTTCGACATCGTCAAAGATCTGCCGCAGGGTAAAGCGCTGGATATCAGCCAGAGCAACGCCGTAGACGGGGCGGACGCCAACATCAAAGGCACCAACCGCTACAGCGACATTAAAGACGCAGACGTTTGTATTGTTACCGCGGGCATCCCGCGCAAGCCGGGCATGAGCCGCGATGATCTGATTGCCATCAACACCAGCGTGATGAAATCCGTGGGTGAAAACATCAAAAAATATGCGCCAAATGCCTTCGTTATCGTCATCACCAACCCGCTGGACGCGATGGTGTGGGTGATGCAGAAAGTGACCGGCTTCAAGCCGGAAAAAGTCGTCGGCATGGCGGGCGTGTTGGATTCATCGCGCTTCAGCTATTTCCTGGCTGATGAATTTGGCGTTTCCATTGACCAGATCACCACCTTTGTGCTTGGCGGTCATGGCGACACGATGGTGCCGGTGGTGCCGTACTCTTCCGTAGCGGGTATTCCGCTGCCGGACCTGATCAAAATGGGCTGGACCACGCAAAAGCGTATCGACGAAATCGTTGACCGCACCCGTATGGGCGGCGGCGAGATTGTGGCGCTGCTGAAAACCGGCTCCGCATACTATGCCCCGGCGGCCTCTGCCATTGAGATGGCCGATGCTTACCTGAAGGATAAAAAGAAAATCCTACCTTGTGCCGCGCACCTCAAAGGCGAATACGGCGTGAAAAATCTGTATGTCGGCGTTCCGGCGGTCATTGGCGGCAAGGGTGTCGAGAAGATCGTCGAAATCGACCTCCCGGCAGAACAGAAGAAGCAATTCAGAAAATCTGTCAAAGCCGTTGAGGGGCTGGTGAAAGCGGTCAATCTGGATGGTGGCAAACCGTCCGGCGCCAAGAAAAAGCCAGCGACGAAGTCTCGCAAAACAGCGGCGAAGAAAACAACGCGTAAAACCACAGCCAAAAAGAAGACCACGGCAAAAAAGCCAACGGTCGTAAAGGCAGTGGCAAAAAAAGTGGTAGCCAAAAAAACGGTATCCGCTAAAAAGACCACACGGAAATCAGCCGCTAAGAAAACGGCTAAACGCTAATCACAAAAGGAACCTGGAGATAACGGCATGAATATTCACGAGTATCAGGCAAAAGCGGTTCTGCAGAAATACGGTGTCGCGGTGCCGAAAGGCGGCGTGGCGTACACTCCGGCGGAAGCAGAAAGCGTAGCGCAAAGTCTGGGGGGCGACCTGTGGGTTGTCAAAGCCCAGATTCACGCGGGCGGACGCGGCAAAGGCGGCGGGGTTAAACTCGCCAAATCGCTTGATGAAGTGAAAGAGCTGGCACATGACATGATTGGCATGACGCTGGTCACGCACCAGACCGGGCCGGAAGGTAAAGAGGTCAAGCGTGTCTATATCGAAGAAGGCAGCGCCATCGATAAGGAGCTGTATCTCAGTATGGTCATTGACCGTGCCACCAGTCAGGTCACCTTCATGGCCTCCACCGAGGGCGGCATGGACATTGAAGAAGTGGCGGCCGAAACGCCGGAAAAAATCATCATGGTCTCCATCGACCCGGCGGGCGGCATCCAGCCGCACCATATCCGCCAGCTGGCCTTTGGTCTGGAAATGCCGAAAGCCGTGCATGGTGATTTCCACCATTTCTGCATGGGTATCTATGACGCGTTCATCAGCACCGATGCCTCACAGGTCGAAATCAACCCGCTGGTGATTACCAAACAGGAAAAGCTGATCGCGCTGGACGCCAAATTCAACTTCGACGAAAACGCCCTGTTCCGTCAGCCGGAAGTCGCTGAAATGCGTGACCCGGACGAAGAAGATCCGCTGGAGCTGAAAGCGGGGCAATTCGGTCTGGCCTACATCAAGATGGACGGCAACATTGGCTGCATGGTCAACGGCGCCGGTCTGGCGATGGCCACGATGGACATCATCAAACTGCATGGCGGTGAGCCGGCCAACTTCCTCGATGTCGGCGGCGGCGCCAACAAAGAGAAAGTGACGGAAGCTTTCAAGCTGATCATGTCCGATCCAAACGTGGAAGGCATTCTGGTTAACATCTTCGGCGGCATCATGCGATGCGACATTATCGCCGAAGGCATCATCGCGGCGGCTCGCGAAATCAGCCTCAACGTACCGCTGGTGGTGCGTCTGGAGGGCACCAACGTCGAGCTGGGCAAGAAAATGATGGCATCGTCCGGTCTGGCGATTACCCCGGCGGACAATCTGGAAGATGCGGCGCATAAAATCGTCGGCGCTGTCAAAAACGCAGCGGCGGCATAAAGGAGACACACATGGCTATTCTGATTGACGAAAACACCAAGGTAATTTGTCAGGGCTTCACTGGCCGTGAAGGCACCTATCACTCCGAGCAGGCCATTGCCTACGGCACCAAAATGGTGGGCGGCGTGACGCCGAATAAAGGCGGGCAGGAGCATCTTGGCCTGCCGGTCTTCAACACCGTGCATGAAGCGAAAGAAAAAACCGGCGCCAACGCGTCCGTCATCTACGTGCCGCCGAAATTCGCAGCCGACGCCATCATGGAAGCCGTCGATGCCGAAATCGATCTGGCCATCTGCATCACTGAGGGCATTCCGGTGCTCGACATGGTCAAAGTGAAACGCTGCCTGTCGGGTTCCAAAACCCGCCTCGTCGGGCCAAACTGCCCGGGCGTGATCACCCCGGATGCCTGCAAAATCGGCATCATGCCGGGACATATCCACAAAAAAGGCCGCATCGGTATTCTGTCTCGCTCCGGCACACTGACCTATGAAGCGGTCGCGCAAACCTCAGCCGAAGGCTTTGGCCAGTCTACCTGCGTGGGGATTGGTGGTGACCCGGTTAACGGCACCAACTTCATCGACGTGCTGGATCTGTTCCTTGCCGATGATGAAACCGACGCCGTTATCATGATCGGTGAGATTGGCGGAACCGCGGAAGAAGAAGCGGCGGAATTCCTCAAATCCAGCAAAGTGAAAAAGCCGATAGTTGGCTTCGTTGCAGGCCGTACCGCACCTCCGGGACGCCGCATGGGCCATGCTGGCGCCATCGTTTCTGGTGGTAAAGGCGGCGCGGACGATAAAATCGAAGCGATGAAGAGCGCGGGCATCACCGTATCGGATTCCCCGGCACAATTGGGCAAAACATTAGCAAACGTGCTTGCAGCGTAACTTAAATCGTCTTATATCGTATGCGTGAGTACGCCCCCTCTTTTGGGAAAGGATGACAAGTGAGTACGCATCAGGAATTTGATCAGACGTCGTTGTTGTTTGGTGCCAACGCCGTATTTGTCGAAGAGCTCTACAAGCGCTTTCTGGATAACCCTGAATCGATAGACGAGAGCTGGAAACAGTTCTTCGCCAACATGGCCGACGGGCAAAGCCCGACTCGCGCCTCATGGACGGAAAGCCCGAGCGCCGTCATCGGCGTGATCGACGAAGCGGCCACCGCGAAGCCCGCCGCAACAAACGGCGCCAAAGCCCCGGCGGCCGATCCGCAAAGCACACAGGACACCATCCGCGCCATGATGCTGATCCACGCCTACCGCGTGCGCGGCAACCTCATCGCCAAGCTCGACCCGCTCGGTCTGGAAGCGCGCGACTACCACCCGGAACTCGACCCGGCGACCTACGGCTTCTCGGAAGCGGATTACGACCGCTCCATCTTCATCAACGGCATGCTTGGCCTGCAACACGCCAGCCTGCGTGAGATCATCGCCATTCTGCGCGAAACCTATTGCGACAAAATCGGCGTCGAATTCATGCACATCATGTACCCCGAGCAAAAATCGTGGATACAGGAAAAAATCGAAGGCATGCGCGGCAAGCCGAAACTCTCCGACGATGAAAAACACGAAATCCTCGATAACCTGATCGAAGTCGAAGCCTTCGAAGAATTTCTGCAAATCAAATATCCCGGCGTCAAACGCTTCTCCATTCAGGGCGGCGACTCCGCCATCGCGGGGCTGCAGGCAGCCATCCAGACGGCCTCAGGCCTCGGCGTCGAAGAAATCGTCATCGGCATGCCGCACCGTGGCCGCCTCAACGTGCAGACCACCGTCATGGGCAAACCCTACGCCGAAATGTTCTCACTGTTCCACGGCAACCTGGACTTCCCGGAATGGGTCGCCAGCTCTGGCGATGTGAAATACCACCTCGGTGTTTCTTCCGACCGCGAAATGGCCGATGGCAAGAAAATCCACCTGTCGCTGACCGCCAACCCGTCACACCTCGAGGCCGTCAACCCGGTCGTGTGCGGCAAGGTGCGTGCCAAAATGGATCAACGCGGCGACGAAGACAAAACCACCGTACTCGGCATCATGATGCACGGGGACGCAGCATTTGCGGGGCAGGGCTCCGTCGCGGAAACCCTCTCGCTTAGTGAATTGCGCGGTTACCGCACCGGCGGCTCGCTGCATATCATCGTCAACAACCAGATCGGCTTCACCACCAGCCCGAAATACTCGCGCTTCACGCCATACCCGTCTGATGTCGCAAAAATGGTGCAGGCGCCGATCTTCCACGTCAACGGCGACGATCCGGAAGCCGTGGCCTTTGTATGCAAGCTGGCCGCTGAGTTCCGTCAGGAATTTGGCCGCGACGTTGTCATCGACGTCATCTGTTACCGCAAATACGGCCATAACGAAGGCGACGAGCCGATGTACACCCAGCCGATCATGTATAACAAGATCAAGGACCATCAGCCGCCGAGCAAAATCTACGCCGATCAGCTGATTGCCGAGGGCGTCATCAGCAAGGAAGATGTTGAGCAGGAATTCAAAGAATTCCACGAATTTTTCGAAGAGCAGTACGAGATTGCCAAGGATTTCAAACCGAACAAAGCCGACTGGCTGGAAGGCCATTGGTCGGGCTTCACCAAGCCGGACTCTGCCGACCGCCCGGACGAAAAAACCGGCGTCGACAAAAAAACGCTGAAAGACATCGGCAAAAAGCTCTGCACCATTCCGAAAGAAATCAATGCCAATCGCAAGCTCACCCGCATCATCAAAGCCCGTGAAGATAGCATCGCCGACGGCAAGGAGCTGGACTGGGCAACTGCGGAAGCGCTGGCATACGGCACGCTGCTGAAAGAAAACTATCCGGTACGCCTCAGCGGGCAGGATTCCGGACGTGGCACCTTCTCGCAGCGCCACAGCGTCATCATCGATCAGGAAAGCGAAGAGCGTTTTATACCGCTCAACAATCTCGGCGGCGAACAGGCGCGTTATGAAGTCATCGACAGCTCCCTGTCCGAATTCGCCATTCTCGGATTTGAATACGGCTACAGCTGTTCCGAGCCGCGCGGCCTCACCTTGTGGGAGGCGCAGTTCGGCGATTTCGCCAACGGCGCGCAGGTCATCATCGACCAGTTCATCGCCTCCGGTGAAATCAAATGGCTGCGTATGTCTGGTCTGGTCATGCTGCTGCCGCACGGTTATGAAGGGCAGGGGCCGGAACACTCCTCCGCCCGTCTGGAGCGCTTCCTGCAGCTGTGCGGGGAAGACAACATGCAGGTGGTCAACTGCACCACCCCGGCCAACTATTTCCACGTCCTGCGCCGTCAGCTGCACCGTAACTTCCGCAAGCCGCTGAT
>JAUIJX010000158.1 GCA_030430795.1 Alphaproteobacteria bacterium
CATCCAGATGGATATGTACTTCGCCACCTCCCATCTGCTCCGCCTTACTTTGCAGGCTTTGGATGCCGGTACAGATGAAGCGCGGCCCTGCCTCTTCCATTTTGGCGTCCAGCTTGAGTAGCACCAGCGTGCCGTTTTCCAACAAATTAGCGTGACTAGAGAGCAAGTCTTCATTGAAGATGGAGACTTCATAGGCGCCGGAGGTATCAGAAAGTTGCAGGAAAGCAAAGCGGCCACGGTCTGAGACTTTCGTTTTCTTGCCTGTGACGATGCCCGCCAGTGAGACGGGTTGATAGTCACTGCCCAGTTTTTCGCTAAGGACAGCGACCGGCTGCACCCGCAGGCGCTTGAGCAGGTGTTTATATCCTTCCAGCGGGTGAGACGACAGGTAGAACCCCACGGCAGAGAATTCGTATTCCAGGCGCTCGAGCGGCGGCCAGTTCTCACACGACTGCAGCGCCGGGACGGCCTGTTCGGATGCGCCTTCACCAAACAGATTACTTTGGTTGGATTCGCGATCCCGCATGACCGACTGGTTATAACCAGTCAGCAAATCAAGTGATTCAAACAGCTGGCGGCGGTTGTCATGAATGGTATCAAATACCCCGGCCTTCACCATATGCTCCAACTGGCGGCGATTCATGACCTTACCGTCCACGCGCCGCGCGACGTCAAAAATATCCGTAAATCCGCCCTGTTGCTTACGCTCATTCACAATCTCGCGCATGGCCTGTTCGCCAACATTCTTGAGTGCTCCAAGCGCATAACGAATGGCATAGCTTTCCGTCTCTTCGTTATATTCCACACTAAAGCTGGCCTCAGAGGCGTTGATATCCGGCGGCAGGACATCAATACCGCTTTGCAATGCGTCTTCGCGGAAAATCGCCAGTTTTTCCGTATTGTGCATATCGAGCGTCATGGAGGCTGCAATAAATTCCACCGGATAGTTGGCCTTGAGGTAAGCCGTCTGGTAGCCAATCAACGCATAGGCTGCCGCATGCGCTTTGTTGAAGCCGTAACCGGCGAATTTGGCTACGTGATCGAAAATCTGGCTGGCCTGTTTCTCATTGACGCCATTCTTTTTAGCGCCACCAACGAATTGTTCGCGCTGAGCATCCATTTCTGACTTAATCTTCTTACCCATCGCCCGGCGCAGCAAGTCTGCACCACCCAGCGTATAGCCAGCCATCACCTGTGCAATTTTCTGCACCTGTTCCTGATAGATGATGACGCCGTAGGTTTCTTCCAATACCTCTTCCAGCATCTCATGCATGTAGTCGATTTTCTCTTTACCGTGCTTGCGGCCAATATAGGTCGGGATGTTGTCCATCGGCCCCGGACGATACAGCGCACCGAGAGCGACGAGGTCTTCCAGACAGTCCGGCTTCAGTTTGCGCAACGCATCGCGCATACCGGCGGATTCAAACTGGAAAATGCCGATCGTGTCACCACGAGTTAGCAGCTCAAAGGTTTTGGCATCGTCGAGCGGGATGGTTGGCAGGTCAATATCAATGCCACGCTGACGGATCAGGGCAACGGCCTTATCCAGCACCGTCAGGGTTTTTAGACCAAGGAAGTCAAACTTTACCAGCCCGGCGCCTTCGGCGTATTTCATGGAATACTGCACCACCGGCATGTCCGAGCGCGGATCACGGTAGAGCGCCACCAGTTCATCGAGCGACCGGTCGGCGATCACCACCCCTGCCGCGTGCGTGGAAGAGTGGCGGTAGAGCCCTTCCAACTTGAGTGCCGTTTCCACCAGCTTTTTGACCGTTTCATCATCCTGCATCTGACGCTTGAGCATCGGCTCCATATCGATGGCTTCCTGCAGGGTAACCGGATTGGCCGGGTTGTTCGGCACCAGCTTACAGATTTTGTCTACCTGACCGTACGGCATCTGCATCACGCGCCCGACATCCCGCAGAACTGCGCGCGCCTGTAGTTTACCGAAGGTGATGATCTGCGCGACTTTGTCGTAGCCGTATTTTTCCTGCACATAGCGAATCACCTCGTCACGACGCTCCTGACAGAAATCGATATCGAAGTCCGGCATTGAGACGCGTTCCGGGTTCAGGAAACGCTCAAACACCAGATCGTATTGCAACGGATCAAGGTCGGTAATCAGGAGCGACCATGCCACCACAGATGCAGCGCCAGACCCACGCCCCGGCCCCACCGGGATACCGTGTTCCTTACTCCAGGTGATGAAGTCCGATACGATCAGGAAGTAGCCGGGATAGTCCATCTGAATGATGACATCGAGCTCGAATGCCAGACGATCCCAGTACGGTTTTGCTACTTTTTCTTTCTCGGCATCAGACATCTCCTCCGTGAAGACGTGCTGCTCCAGACGGAACTGCAGCCCCTCTTCCGCCCATTCTCTTAATGCTTCCGCCTCGGAAAGCTTTGTACCGTCGCGCATCACTTCAAAGCTCGGCAGAATCGGCGCGCGTGGCGGGGACATGACCGCACAACGTTTCGCGATGATCATCGTGTTATCGATAGCTTCCGGAATATCGGCAAACAGCAGGCGCATTTCCTCCGCCGTCTTGAAGCGGTGATCCGGTGTCAGACGCTGGCGCTTTTCTTCCGAGATATAGCGCCCGCCAGCAATACACATCAACGCGTCATGCGCCTGATACATATCGTTGCCACCATGAAAATAGATGTCGTTGGTGGCCACCAGCGGGATATCATGCTCAAGCGCGAGCTTGATCATCGGTTCTTCGATGGCTTTTTCCGCATCCATGCCGTGACGCATCAATTCCATATACAGGCAATCGCCGAAGATGCCTTGCAGCCGCTGCAGCGCTTCGGTGGCACGTTCATTGTTGTGCGATAGCAGCGCGCGCCCTACAGCGCCGTAGATGCCCGCGGTCAGAGCAATGATGCCGTCTTTATGTGCGGCCAGCGTATCATAGCTGAGCAATGGCCCTTCCCCTTCTTCCGGTTGCAGGAAGGTGATGCTGGCCAGTTTCATCAGATTCTGGTAACCGGCCTCATTTTTGGCAATCAGCAGGAGTTGATCCGGTTTTGGCTTTTGTTTGTTATAGCCGGTATCCGGATGCATGGGGGTAAAGGAAAATAACCCGCCAACAATCGGCTGGATACCGCTCTTGGCGGCGGCGCCGGAAAATTCCATACTCCCAAAGAGGTTGTCACGATCCGTAATGGCTAATGCCGGCATATCGTTCTGCTTCGCCAGCGGCACCAGATCCGGCACTTTGATGGCGCCTTCAAGCAAGGAGTAAGCAGTGCGGCAACGGAGGTGAACGAAGGAGGAAGTCATGCAGGCAGATTAGCGCCAAGGCAGCGTATGTGTAAAGTCAGGAGTTTACTTTCCCTGCAGTTTTGGCAGCTCCAGTATGCGATCCATTTTTTTGGCCAGCGCATGG
This sequence comes from Alphaproteobacteria bacterium, assembly GCA_030430795.1. Classification (GTDB taxonomy): domain Bacteria; phylum Pseudomonadota; class Alphaproteobacteria; order Rickettsiales; family UBA998; genus JAUIJX01. The sequence continues at coordinate 3,396 of JAUIJX010000158.1, forward strand.
TCGTGCGTGGCGATCAGTGCGGCAGATGACGACGCTTTGAGCGTTTTGACCAGCAGAGTGAAGACCTGATCGGACGTTGCCGGGTCGAGATTACCCGTCGGCTCGTCTGCCAGAATCAGTGCCGGATTGTTTGCCATCGCACGCGCCAGTGCGACGCGCTGCTGCTCCCCACCGGAGAGTTCGGATGGGCGATGGGTTGCGCGATCCTTCAAGCCTAATTGATCCAGAAGTGTGTGGGCTTTTGCACGGGCATCCTGCGGAGAGGTTTTCTGCAGCAGTTGTGGCATCATGACGTTTTCTTCGGCCGTGCATTCCGGCAACAGGTGATGGTATTGGTATACGAAGCCAATATGCTGGCCACGCCATGCGGTTTGCTGGGCATCCGAGGCGTTGTGGCAGGCGTTATCCA
>JAUIJX010000010.1 GCA_030430795.1 Alphaproteobacteria bacterium
CTTGAGGGCGAGGACACCAACAGCGGCGTGGGTGACGGCACGCCGCAAGAGCTCATCGACTTTCAAAGCGCCCGCCTCGACGACCTCGCCGACGAGGACGAGGAAGACGACGAGCAACTCGCTGGTGCTCGCGCCAGCGACGAGGTCGAAGAGCTGGATGAGCTGGATGAGGATGTGGAGCTGTATCCGGGCATGCCTGCCGATGTATTGATCGTTACCGGTTCACGCACATTGCTGGCGTATCTGATGTCGCCGATTTCTGATTCCTTTAATCACGCATTCCGCGAGCAATAAGCCCACAACTATTTCTTAGTGCCGGCTTTCTTCTTTAGCCCCAGCGGTTTCCACTGTTTGGGCGGCTGATCGAGATTATCCATTTTCACATAATTCGGCTGCGCTTGTGCTGCTTTGGCCGGAGCGGCAGTGGCGATGGGTGCCGCTTTTTCCTTACTCTTTACGTTATTCACAAACGAGACGCGTTCTACCCGGTTTGGGTTGTCATAAGTGTAGCGGTAACCGGCGGCGGTGATGTCATAATCTTCCGCCTGTATTTGTACGTTGGAGAATCCGGCGGACGTCATGCACTGGCCCAACATTTCCATGGTGTAGCCAAGTGCGTGGGCCAGATGGCGCTGACCTTCGGAAATGCCTTTTTGGAAGCCGTAGAGAATATCAATCGGGGTGACATCGCCAGCCGGTGAAGAATAGAGCGTCTCGCTCGGCTTGTTATTGGCAACATAAGCGGCGGCTGTTTGCGCGTTCGGAACGGAAAGGGCGATATAGCCGCCGTCCTTCAGCGCGACATGCATGTTCTTCAGGGCACGCACGGCCTCGAATGCCGGGTAGCGCTGAAGAATGTGAGGACACCAAATCGCATCGAATGTTCTGGGTTCAATGCCCACAGGATTCAGGATCGATGCCTGAATGTCGGGGTTAGCGCGACCATCCGGGTCCATGCGTACGCAATGCCATTCCTCGCCCACAAAGCTTTTATGGAGTCTTTCCGGCGAGGCGGATGAGATGCCGATATACAGCACCAGCTTTTTATTCTCAGGCAGTTTTAATGGTTTGACTGCCGTCCGTGTTGTGGCTGGTGTCTTTTTAGCCGGCTCGCTTTTTTTGCGTTTGGATTTGGATACAGGCATGTCCTTCTCCTTTAAGCGTATAATTGCATGATCTTGTCATGGGTTGGCGGTGGCACCTCGCCCTTCGCCAAATCCTTGACCAGACCGATATGGAGTGGCAACAGATTCTTCAGCGCGTATTTGTCCACGACCGTCTTCCGGGCGGCATTACGGATGTCTTGCATCCCGTCTTTGTCTTCGAGTGCCGTCAGCACCTGTTTGGCAACGTCCTCAGCGGAGAAGAAGTCAGCCAGCAAGCCGTTGACCCCGTGTTCGATTACTTCTTCCACTGGTGGTGTGCGCGAGCCGATCATCGGTACACCGCAGGCCATGGCTTCCAGCGATGACCAGGACAGCACAAACGGATAGGTCAGGTAAATATGTGCCGACGTGATCTGGAAAAGCTTGATGAGCTGGGCGTATGGCACAGTGCCGGGGAAGATAAGGCGATCACGGTTTTTGCCAAAATCAATCTCCTGCAGCATTTTATGGCGCCAGGTTTCGCCTTTCGGTAATTTGCGGCCATAGCTGACATCATCCGCACCAACGGCGATAATCCGACAGTTCGGGCGCTCGCGCAGGATGATATCAGCGGCGCGCATGAATGTTTTGAACCCCCGATACGGCTCAAAGTTACGGGCAATATAAGTAACAATCTCATCGTTGGCCGACAGGCTGTTGCCATCGCTCAATTTCAGCGCGGCGTCAGGGTCTGGTACGCATGTATCCGTATCGATACCATCATGGATGACCGAGATACGGTTCTGGAAAGGCTCCGGATGCAGGCCGTGTTGCCAGAAGGTTGGAGAAATCCCCCAGTCAGCGGCTTCGAGATTCATCAGGTTGACAATGTTTTTAGTACGCACGCGCGCCATATCGTCGATGGTGCTTGGGAATTCCGGGTCGAAATTCACGTCGACGCCGTGGGCGTGGTAATAGAACTCAAAAAAGCTCAGCAATTTGGATTCCGGGAAGATGTCTTTTACATAGAGTGCATCGCCCCAGCCGGGATGCGCACAGATCACATCCGGGATAAAACCCTCGTCTTCCCGCAATTTTCGGCAGAGGCGCCAGACTTCCTGCCCTTGCAGGATGGAGCGCTCGGCCCCAATAATATAATGATGCGTGCTGGGGCTTGGATTGCGGCGGACATCATATTCCACCTTATATACGTTAGGAATTTCCACCGATTTTGGCTTGGCGATAAACACCACTGTGTTGTTCGGGTCATCGGCCAGCACGCGGCAGAGATGCTTGTATTGGCCGGGGATATTGGGGTGAATGAATAAAATCTTCATATATGTGTTGTTTTGCTGTTTTATAACCTTGTTTCGGTATGATGATCGCCAGTCAATGGTTCATTATATCGTGCTTCGATCTAACACATCATCCGTAGAGCGGCTAGAAAAAAATGTAACATTTGCCGCAGGTTGCGCGGAGTTTGTATTAACCTTTTCTTATGGGTTGGCGTGTAAGTATTAATGTCTCACAAATAAAAGGACAAGCCCATGTGTTTTCTTTGCCTGCAGCACCAGATGTATGCTGGTGTGTATCCCGGTCATATCGAATGGCAGCCTTCTGCTTTGAGAAGCGGCGAGATATCCAAGGTTTCGCAGGCTTTTACTGGGAGTGAGAGCTATATTCAGGCGATTTCGGACGGGCTTTCCTGGACCGGGTCTGCCGGGACGGCAGCGACGATTGGCTATAATTTCTCTTTTTCCGTGGAAGGGGGAACCGTTCTCTCTGCTGCTGCGCAGGCCGGAGCACTTTCCGCCATGCAGGCATTTTCCAATGTCGCAAATATTACGTTCAACGAGGTGTCTGCCGCCGCGGCGGAACTGACATTCTCGCAAAAAGATTTAGGGGCCGGAACACTGGGTCTGACCGGGACATTCTTCTCCGGAAACCGCATTCTCTCATCCGAGGTGATTCTGGATGATCGCTATACATCCGATTTTAGCGTGGGTAGTGAAGCCTATCTGGTGTTCCTGCATGAGCTGGGACACGCGATGGGGCTGAAACATTCCGGTAATTACGGTGGTTCTGATACGCCGCCGTTCCTGTCCGCGGAAGATGATACCTATGAGGCGACGGTGATGTCATACGTGCAAGGTGCAGTGGTGAATGACAGTAATCCACCACAAGGGCCGATGATTTACGATATTGCGGCGTTGCAGTATCTCTATGGTGCCAATACCAGCTTTGCCTCCGGCGACAGCACCTATAGTTTTGACGGCAGTGCCAATGCTATGGCCATCTGGGACGGTGGTGGCTCGGATGTAATCTCCGCGGCTGTATATACCGGCACCAGCCCGGTGACGCTCGATCTGCGGGAAGGGCTGGATACATTCTCCAGCATCGGGAACGCCCATATCTGGGCTGCGTTTGGTGCCAATATCGAGAATGCGGAAGGCAGCAACGTATCCGATACGATTTATGGGAACGGGCTGGCGAATATCCTGCTGGGACGTGGCGGCAGCGATACGATTTATGGCGGCGATGAGGCGGACAGTATCTATGGCGGCGTTGGGCTGGCGGACTCGACCGACATGGCCGATTTGCTCTATGGGGAAGGCGGTAGCGATCTGGTGGTCGGGAATGCCGGGAACGATACGCTGTTTGGCGGCACCGGGCTGGCGGATTCCACTGACCTTGCAGATACGATCTATGGCGGCACCGGCTATGATTCCGTGATTGGGAATGCCGGGGATGACCTGCTGTATGGCGGTGGCTCAGACGTGAACCCGAATGATAATGCCGATACCATCTTTGGCGGTAAGGGAGCGGATACGATCATCGGGAATGGCGATGACGACCAGCTCTACGGCGGTGGCGCTGAGGTGAATCCAACCGATGACGGAGATGTCATCTATGGTGGGCAAGGGAATGACTATATTCTGGCCAATGGCGGTAATGACTCCGTTCATGGGCAGGTCGGCAATGACACGCTGCATGGCGGGCAGGGCAATGATGTCTTTTTCTTTGCCGATAATGGCGGAGTGGACAGTTTGTTATCATTCGATAATCCGGGTGCGCTGGCAGGAGACCTGATTCAGCTAACCAGCAATATCAACGGCTCCGGCATTACGGCGAGTGCCGATGTGCTGTCCCATATCGCTTATTCCGGCGGGAGCGCCATCATCGATCTGGGTGGGGGCAATAGCGTGACGATCAGCAATGTTGCTGATGGCAGCCTGACAGCTGAGGATTTCCTGATCGTTTAATAAACGAATTGCTCTTTGGTAATTCGCTCTTCCAGATTATGTTCCGGATCAAAGAGCAGGGTGAGTGCGATTTTTCGCTGTTCGTTGATGGAAACCGAGACCACGTCCCGGATTTCCGTGAAGTCTGCTACAGCGCTGACCGGGCGTTTCTCTGGCTCCAGAATTTCAAATGTAATGTTGGCCTTATGGTTGAGCAGGGCGCCGCGCCAGCGACGTGGGCGGAATGGCGCCAGCGGCGTGAGCGCCAGCACATTGCCGTTGAGCGGGATGATTGGCCCGCCGGCAGAGAAATTATAGGCGGTGCTACCGGCGGCGGTGGAGACCAGTACGCCATCACTGATCAGTTCACCTAAGCGCACCACGTGGTCGATGGTCACGCGGATTTTTGCGGCCTGACGGCTTTCACGGAAAAGAGAGACTTCGTTGATGGCGAGTGCTTCGATCTCGCGGCCATTGACACAGCGTGCGTACATGGAGAGCGGATGCAGGATGGAGGCGCGAGCGGCCTCCATTTTTTCGGGCAGGTTATCCAGTGAATAATCGTTCATCAAAAAGCCGACGGTGCCGCAGTTCATGCCGTAAATCGGCGTTTTGCGTTCCATGAATTTATGCAGCATTTGCAGCATGAAACCGTCACCACCCAGCACGATGATGACATCTACATTGCTACGCTTCTGACTTATGTCCACCACCCCGTAGCGCTTCACGAGGTCTTTGAGCGCTTGCTGAGCTTTGGCAGAATTATCGGCCACACAGCCAATACGTTCCATATATGTGTCCCCCAGATACGTATTGTGATCGTCACTGTTTCTACGTATTCTGTAGCTTAGCGATTTATGCGTAATCGTCACTAAGAAAATAAGGGTAGATACAGATGACTTCTGAATCGTTGTCGCACTATAACTCCTTCTTCTGGCCGATTATGCTGATGCCGAGCGAACAACGTAAGGCAACGATGGCGCTCTATGCTTTCTGCCGTAAGGTGGATAATGATATTGACGAGCTGGGGGGTACCAAAACGGCACTTGCCGAATGGCGTGACGAATGTGAGCAGATGTATCACGGCACGCCGGGTCGTAAGGTCAGTCAACAACTGCAGCCATATTTGAAAGAATTTAACATCCAGAAAGAGCATCTTCAGGCCATGCTGGACGGGTGGGAAATGGATGTGAACGGCGATATGGCGGCGCCCGACCGCAAGACATTTGAGCTCTATTGTGAGCGGGTCGCCTGTGCGCCTGGTTTGATGGTGCTGTCTATTCTCGATTGTGATACCCCGTCAGCCCAGCGGGTGGCCAATGCAATGGGTCATGCGCTGCAGCGTACCAATATGCTGCGCGATCTGGCTGAAGATATACGGGACGGCAGGCTTTACGTGCCACAGGATTTGTTGAAAAAAGTATATCTGGACGAAAACGAGCCGCTGGATATTCTGCGCGATCCGGAAAAGTTCATAACGGTGCGAAAGCTGCTGGGCGATGAGGCGCTACGGTATTATGAGCATGTCGATCTGTATCTGACACCGGAGTTAACCCGGAAGATGGCGCCGGCATTGTTGATGCGGGATGTGTATTGGCAGCAATATCGGCGCATTCAGCGTTCCGGATGGAAATCACAGGATAAGGCGAAGATTATCAAAGCGTCGATGACATCGCTGCCGATGCTGCTGGGGCGGTGGAGTTTTTATAAGATGGCCGCGTAATCAACGCGGTGCGGGCATAAAAAAAGGGAGCCAGTTGGCTCCCTTTTTCGTATTGATCCGCTGGGGACTACATTTTTTGTTTGTAGTTCAGCTTGATTTCAACACGGCGATCACGCCACAGGCATGCTTTCAGCTCTTCGCCTTTAATGCCAGAGCAGTCAGATACCGGTGCGTCTTCACCGAATGCGCGTACATCAACCGCGCGGGTGTCAACGCCACGACCAGCCAGGTAAGCTTCAACGCTCTTACCACGGCGGCGGGACAGGTTGTAGTTGTAGTCAGAGTTACCGATCATGTCAGCGAAGCCAACGATGTCTACGCTCTCAACGTTAGAACCACTCAGCATATCTACCAGAGAATCCAGTTTTGCCGTTGCAGCTGGCGTCAGGCCAGAACTGTCAAATGCGAAGTAGATCGTCAGCAGTTCACTGTCAATGCCACACTCGTTGTAGTCCGCTTCCCACTTGGTGATAACACAGTTACCCCAGGTGTTTTTCACAAGATTACCGCGAATATCTCGCACAACCTTTTTGGTTGAATACATGCCCGCGTCAGCAACAATTGGTGACATCACCATTGCGGCCCCTGCAAGCAGAGAGAATGCGAATGCCTTTTTCATGTCTCATTCCTTATCATTGTTAATTAGTACCCACAATACACATATGATTTACACGTACCCACACGATAAACCACCGTACTATGGGGTGCACTATAACAAAAAACGCTATGTTGCACAGTTTCTTTTAAAAAAATTAGCGGATAGCGGTGCTTATCAGTGTGGTTTTGTGTCTTTGCAGTTCGATACCATGTTGGAATGGTATTAAAGAGGGTGGTTGCGAGTTGCTTTGAATCGCCATCAAAATATTGTTATTTAATAATATTTATATTTATGATTTGGGTTTTAACATATCTTGGGAGGGGGTGTTGCGGTTTTGCATCATCTGCTAATTTCGATGCGATGTGCGTTAGCGGCGTTTCTGTTCGCGCAGCCATGCACGGTAGTTGGCGACGTTGCGATTGTGCTCCGCGAGTGTTTTGGCGAAGACATGTCCGCCGCTGCCATCGGCCACAAAATACAACTCATCCGTGTCTGGCGGGTTCATTACGGCTTTGATCGATGCAACGCCCGGATGGGCGATGGGGCCGGGCGGAAGTGCCGGGATGACATAAGTGTTATACGGGGTGTTGCTTTCCAGATCCTTGCGGGTGAGGGATTGTTTCAGTTCGCCGTCCCGATGGTAGAGCCCATAAATGGTGGTGGGGTCTGATTGCAGCGGCATGCCAAGGCGCAAGCGATTGATGAAAACGGCGGCCACGCGGCCACGTTCAGATGCGATGCCGGTTTCTTTTTCCACGATAGAGGCGAGAATCACAGCTTCTTCCGGTGTTTTTAATGGCAGGCCGGGTTTTCGGTTTTTCCATAATTTCGTCAGCCATTGCTGGTGGTCGCGTCGCATGCGGTCGATGATCTTTTTGCGGCTGTCGCCCCGAATATAAAAATACGTCTCTGGCAATAGATCGCCTTCTTTAATATCGGTTGGCATCTCTCCCGTGAGCAAGGGATCTTTGCCAATGATGGCCAGAATATCGCGTGTGACCAGTCCTTCCGGAATGGTGATGCTGTGGCTGACCGTGTCGCCACTGACCAGTTTATCCGTCACCTGAGAAGGAGTGATGCCGCTAGGGAAAGCATATTCTCCGGCTTTGAATAAATGCTGTTTCTTCCCCAGCATGACCATGCCGGTGTATAGCCAGCGGTCGCTGATGATCTGTTCTTTTTCCAGCCGGTGTGCGATGGTTTTAAAGCCGGTGCCCGGTTCAATCAGGATGGTTTTATTTTCCGTAAGGGGGCCGGGTGCGGTGTAATACTGATCGGCGTAAGCGAATAATGCGCCGATGGCAATGATGGCCAGTATGCTCAGAATGGCAATGGCTTTAAACAGCAATTTCACGAGGACTAAACCCGCTTGAGAATCAGAGATGCGTTGGTGCCGCCAAAGCCAAAGGAGTTGGACAGGGCAATGTTAATCGTGCGTTCTTTCGCAGTGTGAGGCACGAGATCGAGATCGCATCCATCGGATGGGTCATCCAGATTCAGGGTTGGTGGTGCGATGTTATGCTTGATGGCCAGAATAGAGAAGATGGCCTCAACACTTCCCGCCGCACCAAGAAGGTGGCCGACTGCGGATTCGGTGGATGACATGGAAATTTTTTCCGCCGCTGCACCAAAAAGCCGCTTCACGGCGCCCAGTTCAATCTCATCCCCCAGCGGGGTTGAGGTGCCGTGGGCGTTGACGTAATCAACGTCGGATGGGTTAATACCCGCCGTTTCCAGCGCCATTTTCATAGAGCGGAACCCGCCGTCGCCATTCTCTGCCGGGGCGGTGATGTGGTAGGCGTCGCCCGATAAGCCATAGCCACAGACCTCCGCGTAAATCGTGGCGCCACGCGCTTTGGCGTGTTCGTATTCTTCCAGCACGACGACCCCTGAACCTTCACCCATGACGAACCCGTCACGGCCTTTATCCCACGGGCGAGATGCTTTTTCCGGTGTGTCGTTGTAGCCGGTGGAGAGTGCGCGGGCGGAGGCGAAGCCAGCGATACCGATCTTACAGATGGCTGCTTCCGCGCCGCCGGAAACCATAATATCTGCCGCGCCGCGACGAATCAATTCGGCGCCGTCACCAATGGCGTGTGCACCGGTGGAGCAGGCTGTGACTACGGAATGGTTCGGGCCTTTCAGTCCGTGTCGGATGGAGACTTGTCCGGATGTCAGGTTGATCAGGCAGGAGGGAATGAAGAACGGGCTGACGCGGCGCGCGCCTTTTTCTTCCATCGTGATGATGGTGTCCTGCATGGTTCTCAGGCCGCCGATGCCAGAGCCGATGATGACACCTGCACGCAAGCGTTGTTCGTCGGTTAATGCATCGATGCCTGCATCTTTGATGGCTTCGTCCGCAGCTGCAATTGAGAAATGGATGAACTCATCCATTTTGCGCTGCTCTTTCGGTTCGATGAAATCATTGACGTTAAATTCGCCCGGCGCTTCGCCACGCGGAATTTCCGCTGCGACCTGACAAGGCATTTCGCTGGCATCGAAGTGGGTGATATTACCTAAGCCGGATTGACTGTTTGTCAGCTCATTCCAGCAGTGCTTCACTCCATAGCCGAGGGGGGTTACGAGCCCCAATCCTGTGACGACAACACGTCTCATGCAGTACCTGAAACGACGCTTATGGCCGGTGAAGGCAACTTAAGCGTTTTGCTCGATGAAATTGATGGCGTCCTGAACGGTCAGGATTTTTTCAGCGGCATCGTCCGGAATTTCTACAGAGAATTCTTCCTCGAATGCCATTACCAATTCAACCGTATCCAAGCTGTCTGCGCCCAAATCATCAATGAAACTGGCTTCCGGAACCACTTTGTCGGCCTCGGCGCCCAGATGTTCAATAACGATTTTCTTTACGCGATCTGCAATATCACTCATGAGTCACTCCTTTATATGATAGTAGCTATGTGCCGGAACGGCATTAACATTATTTGGCACAATGTGCCACTAAATATTCCTTTGTCAAATTATAATTGTGCTGCGGTGCTATACCATCAGCAAACCGCCGTTCACGTGTAGCGTTTGCCCCGTAATATAGCTGGCGTCATCGGAGGCAAGAAAGGCCACGGAGGCGGCGACATCTTCCGGCAGACCGAAGCGTCCGGCCGGGATGTTGCTGGTGATGCGTTCCTGTTGTTGTTCGTTCAGCTCGTCGGTCATCGGGGTTTTGATGAAGCCGGGAGCGACGCAGTTTACGGTGATGCCGCGGGATGCCACCTCGGCGGCCAGTGATTTGGACATGCCGGTCATCCCCGCTTTGGAGGCGCAGTAATTGGCCTGGCCGGGGTTGCCCATAGTGCCGACCACCGACGATATATTGATGATACGCCCGGAGCGACGCTTCATCATGCCTTTGATGGCGGCGCGGGAGAGCTGGAAGGTGGAGGTCAGGTTGACGCGCAAGACAGTGTCCCAGTCTTCGTCCTTCATGCGCATGGCCAGTCCGTCTTTGGTGATGCCCGCATTGTTGACGAGGATATCGAGTTGTCCGAGTTCCGCTTCGGCGCGCTCAATCAGCGTGGCGACGGCTTCGGCGTCGGAGAGGTTGCAGGGCAGGATGACGGTATCACCGCCCAGAGCGGCGGCGACTTCTTTGAGTTTTTCTTCACGTGTGCCGGAGATGGCGACACGTGCTCCCGCTTCTTTCAATGCTTTGGCGATGGCTTCGCCGATGCCACCCGTGGCGCCGGTAACCAGTGCGGTTTTGTTCTCAAGCTTACACATAATATGATACTCCTGTGTTGGTGAGGTCAGGCTGCGCTGGCCATGACACTGATGTCTTCCGGCGTGCCGACATTGATGGTTTCGATGTCGCGGTTGATGCGTTTGATGAGGCCGGAGAGGACTTTGCCCTCGCCGATTTCAATGGTGCGGGCAATGTTCAGGTTGTCCATGGCGGCGACAGATTCGCACCAGCGTACACGCCCGGTGACCTGCTCGACCAGTTGGTTGCGGATGGCTTCCGGATCGCTGGTGATGGCCGCCGTGACATTGGCAATTAGTGGAACGGCGGGCGCATTCATCGTGGTTTCCGCCAGTGCCTGACGCATGATTTCTGCTGCCGGGGCCATTAGAGAGCAATGGAACGGCGCGCTGACATTTAACTCCAGCGCTCGCTTGGCGCCGGCGTCTTTTGCCAGATTCATGGCGAGTTCGACTCCGGCTTTGCTGCCGCTGATGACGACTTGTCCCGGTGAATTATCGTTGGCGACTTCGCAGACTTCGCCCCCGGCAGATGCTTCGGTGGTGATAGCTTCCACCTGCGCCATCTCCAGCCCGATGATGGCAGCCATAGAGCCTTGTCCCTGCGGCACTGCCTGCTGCATGGACTGGCCACGCAGTTTGAGCAGGCGCGCCGTATCGGCCAGCGAGAACGTGCCCGCAGCGGCCAGCGCGGAGTATTCTCCGAGCGAATGCCCGGCAACACAGGCAGCGGCGGATTTCAGATTAAAGCCGGTCTCGGCTTCCAGCACGCGCAGGGCGGCGATGGAGACAGCCATGATCGCAGGTTGTGCATTTTCGGTGGCGGTCAGGTCGTCTTCCGGTCCGTCGAACATGATGCGGGTCAAGTGCTGGTTTAAGGTGTCGTCGATTTCCGCAAAGACATCCTTAGCGATGGCGAAATTATCGGCGAGCTCTTTGCCCATGCCTACGCGTTGTGATCCTTGTCCGGGGAATATACAAGCCGTTGTGGTCATATCGGTTGTCTCACGCTTGTTTACGATTCCTGTTGTCATAGACAGTGGATTGATATTTGGCAAATATTTTGATGTCCCTGCGCAATGGACAGGGCTGAAGGCTCGCTCGGTCTGCTGGCCTCGCATTATGTTCCGTGCAAGGCAAGCAGGCCGAGCCGGGGAGCAAAATGTAATAAAAGCTAAAAAGAAGCTTGCCAAGCGGGGTAAAATCTGTATTTTTACAGCCCCTAAATCAAAAAACTGAGTTGGAGCGGATATATGCCGTGCTATGAAAGTGTATTTGTAACGCGCCCGGACCTGTCCAAGGCAGAAGTCGAGAAGCTGACCGAAGAGTGTACAGCGACGATTGCTGCTGGTGGCGGTAAGGTTGAGAAAACCGAATATTGGGGGCTGCGTTCACTGGCGTACAAAATCAATAAGAACAGCAAGGGTCATTATGTCCTGCTGGGTATCGATGCGCCTGCCGATGCGGTAAAAGAAATGGAACGTACCATTCGCATTAATGAGAATGTGGTGCGTAACCTGACGATCCGTGTGGATGAGATTGACAGCAAACCGTCTGCCATCCTGCGCTCTAACGAAGACGAACCTAAAGCGGGAGCAGCATAATGAGTTTTAAAGCCGCAGGTGGCTCTACCGGCCGCAAAGTGTTTTTCCGTCGTCGTAAGACCTGCCCTCTGACAGGGCCTAAGGCTCCGGCAATCGATTATAAAGACGTTCGTCTGCTGACGCGTTTCGTGTCTGAGCGCGGCAAGATTCTGCCGAGCCGCATCACGTCTGTCAGCGCAAAGAAACAACGCAAATTGTCTACGGCAATCAAGCGGGCGCGCAATCTGGCCCTGCTGCCTTACGTTAGTCAGTAAGGGACTGCCACAGCCATTTCAAGGAACGCGGCTTCGGCCGCGTTTTTTGTTGCTTCCGCTTGTTTATGCTCGTGCAAAAAGCTAATGTTCGGCTATGCCGAAAATACATAAATACAGCGTACTGGCCGGGATACTCTCAGGGCTGCTTTACTTTGTGGTGAGTTCCGGTTTGCTGGTTGGTGTGGTGGTGGCGTTTCTGCCGGTGGTGCCGCTGTTTTGGGCCGGGTTCCGGCTGGGGGCATTTGCCCTGACCCATGCGGTGATTATCGCCGGGGCGCTCTCCTTTCTTCTGCTTGGGCCGAGTACGGCGTCGTTTCTGCTGATGATGCAGTTGACGCCGGTGTGGCTGTTCGGGCGGCAATTGCTGAAAGCACGTCTGAATAAACGCGGGCGGGTGGAATGGTATGCGACCGGCAATGCCTTTGTGGCAGTCAGTATTTATGCGGCCATCGCATTTATGTTTATCTCCCTGTTTATGGCCAGTGGCGATGGCGGGCTGCTTGAACAGTTGCAGCAGGATATGGCACAGACGACGTCGGAGATGGATCCGGCGCTCGGCGCGGCGATCCAACAATGGGTGGAGCAGGTGCCGTATATTCTGGTGGCGACCTTTATCTGGATGTGGATGCTGATGCTCTACGCCTGCGCTGTTTTCGCCAATTTTATCTGTGGCAGTCAGGGCAAGATGCTGCGGCACAGCCTTGGGTTGGAGCCGTTTTCGCCGCCGGTGCTGTTGCCGATCTGGCTGATTGTTTGCGGTGGCTACGGGTTCCTGATTCCCTCAGAGACGGCGTTTGTGGCGCAAACGGTCTTTTTCATCCTGCTGTTGCCGTATTTCATTCTGGGGCTGGCGGGGATACATCAGTCGGCGCAGAAGTGGAAAAACAAAACGCTGTGGTTATGGCTTTTCTACTTTGTGCTGGTGACATCACAATGGCCGGCATTCCTATTGGCGGGGTACGGAATTCTCAAGCATGTGCTGGAGTTGACGGCCGGACAGGAAAAAAAACCGTAAAGTGCTGATTTCTGCTTGCCAAACCCCTAAAAAATCCGTATAAACCCACCTCCTTTAACGAATAGAATACCAAGGGTTAGTCCGATGGATGTTATTTTGCTCGAAAATGTGTCACGTCTTGGCAATGTTGGCGATGTGGTGAATGTACGTAGTGGCTATGGCCGCAACTTCCTGATTCCGCAAGGCAAGGCAGTGCGCGCGACCAAAGCGAATGTCGCTGATTTTGAAACGCGCCGTGCGTCACTTGAAAAGCTGAACGCTGAGAAGAAAGCGGACGCTGAAAAGCAGGCGAAGGCATTCGAAGGCGTGAGCGTGAAGATCGTTCGCCAAGCCAGTGAAGATGGTAAGCTGTATGGTTCCGTCGGTGTACGCGACGTTGCAGTTGCGCTGGCTGAGCAAGGTCAGGAAGTAGACCGCCGTCTGGTTGATCTGAGCTCTACCATTAAATTCCTGGGTAAATATCAGGCGACCATTCTGCTGCACGCTGATGTACGCGTGGCATTCGATGTGGAAGTGGTGCGCAGTCTGGAATCTTCTCTGATCGAAGAAGACGTTGCTGAAGACGAAGCTCCGGAAGTGGAAGCGGCTCCTGCTGCTGATGCTGACGATGCTGCTCCGACGGCTGACGAAGAAGATAGCGACGCAGCGTAGAGACGCATACAATGTAATACGAAGGCGCGGGCAAATTGTTCGCGCCTTTTTTATTTGTTCCGGGCTGGCGTCGTTCGTACTGCAGATGAAAACTAGGCGTTGCCTTTTCGGGTGGATGCGTTATCAATAAATGCATAGAGGGATGTCGCTGTCGGCTGGCGGAATCGTATCATCCCCGATCATAATATCGATAAAAAACGCAGGCGAACATGGCAACAGCACCCCTTAGCACCTCTAGTCTTTCTGCCGATAACGCTGCGGAACATTACCGTCAGGCACCGCATAACATCGAGGCAGAGCAGGCGTTGCTGGGGGCGATTCTGGTCAATAATCTGGCGCTGAACAACCTGAATGACGCGCTGCAGCCGAATCATTTTTATGAGCCGGTGCATCAACGTATTTTCTCGGCCATCCTGCATTTTCACGATAAGGGGCAGATCGCCAATCCGGTGACGCTTAAGCATTATTTCGATCAGGATGAAACGCTGACGGATATTGGCGGTGGCGAGTATCTGGCGCGGCTGGCCGGAGCGTCGGCCAATGTGATCAGCGTCGCTGACTACAGCAATATCCTCTATGATCTGGCAATCAAGCGCGAGTTGATCAGTATCGGGGAAGAGGTGGTCAACACCGCCTACGATCAAAATATCGCGGCGCCGGCGGTGCAGCAGATTGAAACTGCCGAGCAGCAATTGTTCAATCTGGCGGCATTCGGGGAACATAATTCCGGATTTTTGGCCTTCTCCCATTCGCTGAACAGCGCGATTGCCAAAGCGGAATTTGCCTTCAAGAATAGTGGCGAAGTGGTGGGGGTGACCACCGGGCTGCGCGATCTCGACAAATTACTGGGCGGGCTGCAGAAATCGGATTTGCTGATTCTGGCCGGACGACCATCCATGGGTAAAACGGCGCTGGAGACTACCATTGCCGATCAGGCAGCGCTTGGGTTTCAGCAGGAATTTGAAAAAGAACGGCAAGCGAATCCGGATGGATCGGCCTTTACCAAGCCGCAATCCGTGGGCTTTTTCTCGCTGGAAATGTCAGGCGATCAGCTGGCAACGCGGATATTGTCCGCGCGCGCCAATCTGAATGCCAGCAATATCATGCGCGGTGATTTGAGTAATGATGAATTTTCCCGTTTGGTGACGGCGTCGAATGAACTGAACTCCCTGCCGTTCTTTATCGATGATACACCGGCGCTTTCTATTTCGGCACTCAGAACACGGGCGCGCCGCCTGAAACGGGTGCATAATCTCGGGTTGCTGGTGGTGGATTATCTGCAGCTGGTGCGTCCGTCCAGCAGCAATTCACAAGCCAACCGCGTGCAGGAAGTCTCTGAAATTACGCAGGGGCTGAAAGCGATTGCCAAGGAACTGGATATTCCGGTGGTGTCGCTGTCGCAGTTGTCGCGGGCGGTGGAGCAGCGCGAAGACAAGCGCCCGCAGCTGGCGGATCTGCGTGAGTCCGGAAGTATCGAGCAGGATGCCGATGTGGTGATGTTCGTGTTTCGTCAGGAATATTACGAGGCACGGAAAATGCCGTCCGAGGACTCACCAGAATTTGCGGCGTGGCAGGAGAAGATGGAACTGATATACGGGATTGCAGAAGTGATTGTGGCCAAGCAACGTCATGGTCCGATCGGCAATGTGCGGCTGCAATTCTATTCCGACCAGACGCGTTTTGACGATCTGGCCGATGAGCGCAAATTACCGGAGCGATTCGAATAGGTCATGCCGCAGATTTACGCGAGTCTTACCGTTGATCTGAATGCGATCGTCGCAAATTATCGTTTGCTGAAGGAGCGGCATGCAGCGCATCACGTGGCGGCGGTGGTGAAGGCTGACGCCTATGGGCTGGGGATGATCCCGGTGGCCAGGCGTCTGTCGCAGGAAGGATGCCATACGTTTTTTGTGGCGACGCTGGAAGAGGCGTTGACGCTACGCACGGCCATGCCGGATGCGACGATCTATGTGTTTCAGGGCATTGGTAAAGGCGAGGCGGATGAGTTTATCGGGCAGGCGATTCGCCCGGTGCTGAATTCGATGGAACAGGTGGCGTGGTGGCGCGAAGCGGTGCGTGACAAGACAGCACATGCGGCGCTGCATGTCGATACCGGTATGTGCCGATTGGGTCTGGATGGCCGCGAGGTTGGCCAGATTGATGACCCGGAACAGCTGGTGCAGGATTGTCAGCTGGTGCTGCTGATGAGCCATCTGGCCTGCGCGTCGACGCCGGAGCATCCGCTGAATGAGGAGCAGCTGGCGTTGTTTAATGAGGTGCGATCCGTGTTTCCAATGCTGGCGACCAGCTTCGCCAATTCCGCCGGGCATTTTCTGGCGGAAGGGTTTCATGGCGATATGGGGCGGCCGGGCTGTTCGCTCTACGGTATCTCGCCCAACACATCACTGCCGAACCCGATGCAGCATGTGGTGACGCTCAAAGGACCGATCCTGCAGCTTCGGCATATCACGCAGGAACAGCCGGTGGGCTATGGCGCGACGGCGATGGCCAGGCCGGGTATGGTGCTGGCGACGGTGGGGCTTGGCTATGCGGACGGGATTCACCGCATTGCCGGTGGCGAAGGGCTCCACGGTTATATCGGCGAGCATAAGGTGCCGCTGATGGGGCGTATCTCGATGGACATGACCTGTTATGACGTGAGCGATGTGCCGGAATCACTTCTGGCCGATGAGCCGTATGTCACGCTGATCGGCGCGCAGCAGGGAGTGGACACTGTGGCGGAAATCTGCCATACCATTGGCTACGAAGTGTTTACCCGGCTCGGAGCGCGGGTGAAACGTGTGTATGTGTAAACTCGAAGGCATTGTGACAGCATGAATCCTCTTCAGCCGATTGGTAATGCATTTCTCGGATTTCTGGCGGCGATCGGACGGCTGTCTATCTTCACTTTTCACAGTGTGACGGCATTTCTCAGCCCGCCTTATTATCCGCGGCAAATGTTCAGGCAGATGATTGAGATCGGCTATTATTCCCTGCCGGTGATTGGCCTGACGGCGATCTTCACCGGGGCAGTGCTGGCGCTGCAAAGCTATTCCGGATTTTCACGTTTCTCAGCGGAGAGTTCCATCCCGACAGTGGTGGTACTGTCGATCACGCGAGAGCTAGGGCCGGTGCTGGCCGGTCTGATGGTGGCCGGGCGGATCGGTGCGGCGTTTGCCGCGGAAATCGGAACAATGCGGGTGACCGAGCAGATCGATGCGCTGGTGACGCTCTCGACCAATCCATTTAAATATCTGGTGTTCCCGCGGCTGGTGGCCGGGGCGCTGATGCTGCCGTTTCTGGTGCTGGTGGCCGATATTATCGGCGTGTTCGGCGGGTATCTGGTGAGCGTTGGCAAGCTCGGGTTTTCGCCGGAGCCGTATCTCAATAACACGCTTGAATTTCTGGAGACGAAAGACGTGGTCTCCGGTCTGGTAAAGGCCTCCGCGTTCGGGTTTATCGTAGCGCTGATGGGCTGCTATCACGGCTTCTATTCGCGCGGCGGTGCGCAGGGTGTGGGTGCGGCGACGACCAATGCGGTGGTGACGGCATCGATCCTGATTCTGCTGTTTAACTATCTGATTACGGAGCTGTTTTTTGCATCATGAGTGAGACGGAAACAGCAAGCGCAGACATGCCAAAAGAAGCGGCGATGAAGATCGACGTGCAGGATTTGTCTAAGTCATTTGGCAGCAAAGTGGTGTTGGAGCATGTGAATTTGCAGGTGCGTCAGGGTGAGTCGCTGGTGGTAATCGGTGGGTCGGGTACCGGGAAATCCGTGCTGCTGAAATGTATTCTCGGGCTGCTGGAACCAACCAGCGGAACGGTGAAGATCGACGAAGAAGACACGACGAATCTGAGCACACGCGAGCGCGAGCAGTTGATGCATAAATTCGGCATGCTGTTTCAGGGCGGCGCATTGTTCGACAGTCTGACCGTATGGGAAAATATCACCTTTGCGTTGAAAGAATTGAACAAGCAGGAAGCGCAAGAAGTGGCAGTAGAGAAGCTAAAACAGGTTGGGCTTACTGCCGATGTGGCGATGCTGCGTCCGGCGGAGCTTTCCGGCGGGATGCAGAAGCGGGTGTCGCTGGCGCGGGCGATTGCCGGGAATCCGGAGATTATCTTTTTCGATGAACCGACCACCGGGCTGGATCCGATCATGGCGGATGTGATCAATGATCTGATTATCAAATGTACCAAAGAACTGGGACTGACGACGGTGACGATTACGCATGATATGGTCAGCGCCCGTAAAATCGCGACACGGGTGGCGATGATCTATAAAGGCAACATCGTGTGGGATGGCCCGGCCGGGGCGATCATGAAAAGTGGCAATGATTATGTCGATCAGTTTGTACATGGCCGTGCCGATGGTCCGATCGTGATTGAGACACGGAAGTAACACGGCCAGGAGGATGCGATGTCTGCGCAACCTGCATTCCTGACTAAAACTCTCTCTGACATGACCGATGAGGAATGGGAGTCGCTATGCGATGGCTGCGGCCTGTGTTGTCAGCATCGTGCGAATCATCCGGTCAGCGGTGAGGAGGTGCGTAGCAATGTGGCGTGCCGCTGTCTTGATCTGGAGGCGCTGCGATGCACGGATTATGCGATGCGGACAGTCGCCGTTCCGTTTTGTGTGCAGCTGACACCGGAGAATATCCATAGCCTTTCATGGCTGCCTGATAGTTGCGCGTATAAGCGGGTGGCACAGGGTGAAGGATTGCCGGAATGGCATCATCTGATCTGCGGTGACCGGGAAGAAGTGCATCGGCGCGGCATTTCCAAGCGCGGGCAGTTAATGTCGGATAGCGAAGTAGTGAAGTGGCTACAGGGTGGTAGGGAGAAAGATAACCAACCGCCGGTGCGGTTTTACGGTCTGCAAAGCAGTGAAGAAATAGCGGATTAGCCTCTGCCGGTATTCTGTCCTTCTCTCGGTATTTCACCAATATCAATTGGCCCGTCCATGATACGCCGGACGCGTGGGCCGGGGTCACGAAACGCATCCAGTGCCAGTGCCGCGCAGCCGATCACGCTCACCTGTCCAGCTTCAGCGTCGCGTAGTACCAGCGTGCCTTTTGTTATCTCGTGCGGTTCGACGGCCCGGTTCATTTTTTTGCGGATGCGCTCCATCATGTCTTCCAGCATCTGGTCACTGACAGCAATACCGGCATTGTTGCCGAACTGTTTGTGATCTAATTTGAGTGCTACTAATACTGAAAATTGGGCTGCCTCACGAATCAGTGCCTTGGGGTATCCGTTGCGATGTTCTGGGATATTCACCCGTTCCCGGATGTTTTCCAGCATGGATCTTCCCAGTCGCATGTAATCGCTATTGTTGCGGAGCATGGCTCTCTTCCTTCTTATTTTGGGCAGGATGTACACTATTTATGTGACAGGAATATGACATTCGTGCGATAAAACAGGTGCTATGGTGAAATCCAAAACAGTCTATGTCTGTCAGGAATGCGGTGCATCCCACGCCAAGTGGGCGGGGCGGTGCGATGCGTGTGGGGCGTGGAACTGTCTGGTAGAAGAGGCACAGGATGCCGCGCCACCCAAAAGTATGGGTGCCGGGAAGGGTGCTATCATTGATTTTTCCGCGCTGGATGGTGTGCCGGAAGATACCTACCGGTTGCCGTGTGGGATCGGTGAACTTGACCGCGTGCTGGGTGGTGGGTTGGTGCCGGGCTCAGCCGTGCTGATCGGTGGCGATCCGGGGATTGGGAAATCGACCTTGCTGCTGCAGGTGGTGGCACGGCTGGCGAAAGTCGGGCAGCGCGCCTGTTATATTTCCGGGGAAGAATCCATCTCACAAGTGCAGATGCGCGCAGGCAGGCTGGGGCTTGGCAAAGCCGAGGTGGAATTAGCCGCCGGCACGTCAGTGCGCGATATTCTGACGACGCTTGGCAAAGGCGCGACACCGGATGTGCTGGTGGTGGATTCGATTCAGACGATGTTTGTCGATTCGCTCGACTCGGCGCCGGGGACGGTGTCGCAGGTGCGGGCGGCGTCGCATGAGCTGATTCGCTTCGCCAAGAAAAAGAACATGGCGGTGATTCTGGTTGGGCATGTGACCAAAGACGGGCAGATTGCCGGGCCACGTGTGCTGGAGCATATGGTGGATGCGGTGTTGTATTTCGAAGGCGATCGCGGCCAGCATTTCCGTATTCTGCGCACGGTGAAAAACCGTTTCGGTGCGACCGATGAGATCGGTGTGTTCGAGATGACCAATGAAGGGTTGGAGGAAGTGGCGAATCCGTCCCTGCTGTTTCTGCCGGAGCGCGATACGCCGGTGAGTGGTTCGGCGGTGTTTGCCGGGATGGAAGGCACGCGTCCGATGCTGGTGGAGATTCAGGCGCTGGTAACGCCGAGTGGTATGGCGAATCCACGTCGTGCGGTGGTTGGCTGGGATAGTGCGCGGCTGGCGATGGTTCTGGCGGTGCTGGAGGCGCGCGCTGGCGTACGGCTTTCCGACCGCGAAGTGTATCTGAATATTGCCGGAGGATTGCGGGTGCATGAACCGGCGGCAGACCTTGCAGCGGCGGCCGCGTTGCTTTCTGCCTGTTTCGATGTGCCGTTGCCATCGGGTTCGTTATTCTTCGGTGAGATTGGTTTGTCCGGGGAAGTGCGTGCCGTCAGCGGTCAGGAACAGCGTTTGAAGGAAGCGGAGAAGCTCGGTTTCCATCACGCCTATTGCCCAAGTAAACCAATGTCCGGAAAAGCGAAAGCCACATCCGGCGCGGCCAAGTTATCACTTGGCATGACCTCACTGAATCATGTACAAGATGTGCTGGCTATGGTACATAGCGGCCAAACACTGGAAAAGGTACACGCGTAGGGCACACATGGTTGACGCACAGCTAAATATCAATCTGCTGGACGCCGTTGTTTTCGGTGTGTTGTTTCTCTCCGCCCTTATCTCATTTTTCCGCGGATTTATTCGTGAGCTGCTGTCGCTGCTGGCGTGGATCGGTGCAGGATTTCTGACGCTCTATCTGGTGGTGGATGTGGCGGAGTTCCTTAAGCCTTATGCGAAGAATACGGCGGTGTCGTTGATTATTGCGACGCTTGGCACCTATTTTCTTACCCTGATGACGATCTCGTTATTTAGCTCGATCGTATTGCGATACGTGAAAACGAATGAGGATATCGGTGCATTCGATAATATCATGGGGCTGGTTTTCGGAGTGATAAAAGGTTCGCTGATTATCTCGCTCGGGTTCTTCCTGATGGCGGGCGGCTA
>JAUIJX010000011.1 GCA_030430795.1 Alphaproteobacteria bacterium
ACTGCCCTATACATCGGGTGAGAAACAGGCGGTGTTTGCGTTCTGGCACGGCAGGCTGGGGATGCTGGCGCCTATGATTCCGCCGGGGCGTCCCATGCATGTGCTGATTTCCCGCCACCGCGATGGGGCGATGATCTCTCGGATTATTCAGTGGTTCGGTATCCGGACAGTGGAAGGCTCCAGCAGCAAGGGCAGTCTGAAGGCGCTCCGGCAGATTCATGCGCTGGTGGCGGAGGGCGATAACATCGCGATTACGCCGGATGGGCCGCGCGGGCCGTTTCAGAAAGCGGCGCCGGGGGTATCGTATGTGGCGCATGCGACCGGGTTGCCGGTGATTCCGGTGGCGTATAGCGCGGTGCGGTGCAAACGTCTTGGAAGCTGGGATAAATTTATGCTGCCATTGCCGTTTACTCGTATTGCGGTGGTGGCGAGTGCCCCACTATATATAGAACATGACGACACGTCCCAACTTTTGTATGTTGAGGAACAACTGAATAAGGCCACAGAGACGGCCGACCGGCTGACCGGTCATATAATAGAGGCGGAACATTAGATGGTGCGATTGTATTATATCCTGTCTTTTCTGATCAGCCCGCTGATTCCGTTGGTGCTGAAGATGCGGGAGTTAAAGGGAAAAGAAGAGCCAGGGCGTATGCGGGAGCGGCTGGGATATGCCAGTATTCCGCGGCCAAACGGTGCGTTGCTGTGGTTCCATGCGGCGAGCATGGGGGAGGCGGCGTCGATTGTGCCGGTGCTTAAGCAGTTGTGCGAGCGTTATCCTGACATTCACATTCTGCTGACGACGGTGACGGTGACGTCGGCGAAGAATATTGCGCCACGGTTGCCGAGCCGGGCGTTTCATCAATTCGTGCCGGTGGATACGCCGCAGGCGATGGGGCGCTTTCTCAAGCATTGGAAGCCAGACATGGCGTTCTGGGTGGAGTCAGAGTTCTGGCCGAATATGATTCTCGGCACGCAGAAGACCGGGTGTCCGATGTATCTGCTCAATGCGCGGGTGTCGCGGCGATCGTCGGAGCGCTGGTACCGGCTGCGCAGTCTGATTCAGCCGATGCTGGATGCGTTTGTGCTGATTCTTGCCAAGAGCGATACCGATGCGTCGCGCCTGAAGAATCTGGGTGCTGAGCGGGTGGATGTGAAGGGCAATCTTAAATTTTCTGCTCCGGCGCTGGAGGCTGATCCGAAGATTACCGGAGAGATTATCAGCAAAATCCGTAGTGACCACAGCGTGTGGGTGGCGGCCAGTACGCATGCCGGAGAGGAAGAAGTGATTGCCGAGGTGCATCACAAGTTAAAAGAGAGTTATCCGCGCCTGCTGACGGTGATTGTGCCGCGTCATGCGCATCGTGGGCAAGAGATTGCGGAGATGATGAAAGGGCGAGGGCTGCGCGTCGCCCAGCGCAGCAAAGAAGAAGAGGTGGAGACTGACACCGATATTTATGTGGCAGATACGATGGGTGAGTTGGGGATTTTCTACCGCGTATCGGATATCGTGTTCATCGGCGGGTCGCTGATACCGCATGGCGGGCAGAACCCGTTTGAACCGGCGCGGCTGGATTGCGCCATTATTTACGGGCCGCATATGGATAACTTCCTGGAGTTTTGTCATGAGCTGGAGTCGTCCGAGGGGGCGCTCAAAATTCATACTGGTGAAGAACTGGCGGCGCGGGTAGATGATTTGTTGCGTGATCACGATCGTCAGGAAGCGCTGGCGCAGGCGGCGAGAGAGGCAGTCAAAGCCAAAGAGCAGGTGATTGATGAGGTGCTGGCGATCCTGTGCCCGGCGATTGAAGATGCGACCGGCGTTTCGGCAAAGGAAGAAGTGCCAGCTGAGAAAAAGCCTAAACCTAAGAAATCTAAATCGTTAGAAAATGCATAGCCCACGGTTCTGGCGTACGCCGTCTTTGCTTTCGACAGTGCTGCTGCCGCTGGCATCGTTATACCGCATGGCCTATATCTCGAAGGTTGCATCGATTGAGCCGACACGTTTGCCGATACCGGTGATATGCGTCGGTAATGCGACAGTGGGTGGTGCCGGGAAGACGCCGACAGTGATTGCGTTGATGGATTATTTCAATGCCAAGCATATCCGCGCGCATTGCCTGAGCCGCGGCTATAAAGGCAGTCTGCAGGGGCCGGTGCTGGTGGATCCGGCCAAGCATACGCATGAGGAAGTCGGGGATGAGCCATTGTTGCTGGCCAGGCACGGGCCATGCTGGGTGGCGAAGAAGCGATTGCTGGCGGCACAGGCGGCGATTCATAACCGGGCGGAAGTGCTGGTGATGGATGACGGGTTGCAGAACCCGACGCTTGAGAAAGACCTGACGCTGATGGTGGTGGATGGCGGCTATGGCTTCGGGAATCACCGGCTGTTGCCAGCCGGGCCGCTCAGGGAGCCGCTGGAGATGAGCATGGCGAAATCGGATGCGATTATCATGATCGGAGCGGACAAGACAGGGGCGCTGTCATGGAATACGTATGATTTGCCGGTGGGCTCCATGACGATGAAACCGCAGGGTGCGAATCCGGAATTAAAACGCAAGCCTATCGTGGCATTTGCCGGGATCGGGCGGCCGTCCAAATTTTACAGTTGGCTGAAAGCGGAAGGCTATCATGTGGTGGCAACGCGTGACTTCCCTGACCATCATGCCTATACGACTACCGATGTGGTATTGCTCAAGAAGCTGGCGCAGGAGAGCGGTAATGCGACGCTGGTGACTACGACTAAGGATGCCGTGCGTCTGCCGGAATCTTTCCGCAAGCAGGTAGAAGTGATCAAGGTCGGCCTTGCATATGACAAGCAATTTTGGGATGATCTGCTCGCTCCGATTTGTGAGCGTATTCTTAACCCATAACCGGAAGCGATAAGACGCAGCATGAGCACCTGGCTGATTATTACTCTGGCGATTTCCCTGCCGCTATTATTTCTGCTGGTGATTATCAGCCCGGTCTATATCGGGTTATGCACGGCACTGGTATGGTATTACGGCAGCGACATGCTCGATTATATCTATGATCCGAGCTATATGGTCAGTGTATATGAAGGGCTTTATGCTTATTGGGGCGAGAACGGCGAGACATTGAATTTTATGGATTTTGAGCTGGTGGTGTTCGGGCCGATGCTGGCTGGAATCCTGCTGTCTCTGCTCTTATTTTACGTGCTCATAAAGTATATACATAATATTTTTGTAGTTTAAGGCTAAAACAAGGTTTCCTGAACGGGTTTTTTAGCTTTGGCGGGGGTGACATCGGTTTCGCCGTCATGGAATTGCAGGGTCAGGCGATCGGCGCGGGAAGCCATCTGACAGGACGTTACCAGATGCCCGTCTCTCTGTTTCACCAACGCATAGCCACGTTTCATGACGTTGCGGTAATCCAGACTCTCCAACATGCGGGCAGTGGCGCTCAGTCGATCTTCTGACTGCGACAGGCGGTGACTGACAATGCGTCCGGCGGTATCCATGATATTGGTAAGGCGGGTAGTGAGCGTTTCAATCTGTCCGGCGAGCAGGCGTGGCGACAGGTGAATCTGTGCCAGTGCGGCCTGCTTCTTCTCCATATAAATAGGCAGCGATGCCTTGAGGCGTTCTGCCCAGTCATCGAGGCGCTGTTGCTGATGGCTAAGTAATTGCAACGGTTTGGGCAGGCCGCGCGCCAGCCCTTCCACGCGTTCGGCGCGTTGGCGGATGTTGCGACTGACGGCGGCGAAAAGCCGGGAATGGGTTTCCATCAGCCATGCTATTAACTCACTGCGCACCGGGACGGCCATTTCCGCAGCGGCGGTGGGGGTGGGGGCGCGTTTGTCCGAGACGAAATCAATCAGGGTGGTGTCGGTTTCATGGCCGACGGCGGAAATCAGCGGGATGGTCGAGGCTGCTGCGGCGCGGACGACGACTTCCTCGTTGAATGCCCATAAATCCTCCAGCGAGCCGCCGCCGCGGGCGACGATCAGCAGGTCAGGCGGGCTGGCCATACGATTGAATGCGGCGATGGCATGGGCGATTTCCTCGGCAGCGCCGTCGCCCTGCACGCGTACCGGCCAGAGCTGTACATGGACAGGGAAGCGTTCTTCCAGCCGGTGCAAAATGTCACGGATGACTGCGCCAGTGGGCGAGGTGACCACGCCGATGCGGCTCGGCAGATACGGCAAGGGCTGCTTGCGCTCCGGCGCGAACAGGCCCTCGGCGGCCAGTTGTTTTTTGCGTTTCTCAAGCAATGCCATCAGGGCGCCTTCGCCTGCCATTTCCATCTGGTCGATGATGATCTGGTAGTTGGAGCGGCCGGGATAGGTGGAGATTTTCCCGGTGACGATGACTTCCAACCCGTCTTCCGGTTTGAACGGGATGCGAGTGGCGACACCCTTCCAGCAGACGCCGTTCAGCACGGCTTTGTCATCTTTCAAATCCATGTAGAGATGGCCTGACGCGGCGCGCTTAAAGCCGGAGATTTCACCGCGTACGCGTACATAGCCGAAGGTGTCTTCCACCACGCGCTTTAAGGCGGAGGAGATTTCACTGACGGAATATTCCGGTTGGTTGTGGGTGGGTACGGTGGTCATGGGGTGCACTATAATGCTTCACAGCAAAAAGGGAAGGCACAAGGCTGGATGTTATCAGGGGTGTTGGATGATGAAAAGATGGATGGAACCCCTTGGCATCCGGTGAAAACTACGTTATACAGCACGCAAAATCGCTTCATTCATACAACAAGAAGGCGTTTATGCAGATTCTCGTGGTTGGTTCCGGTGGGCGCGAACATGCGCTTTGTTATGGCCTTGTCCGTTCTTCTTCCGTCAAAAAGGTTTATTGTTCTCCTGGCAATGGCGGGATTGCCGAGCAGGCCGAATGCGTGACGCTGGAGGGCGATGACGCCATTGTGACATTCTGCCGCGACAAGGCGATTGATCTGGTGGTGGTCGGCCCGGAGCAGCCGCTGGTGGACGGGCTGGCGGATCGTCTGCGTGAGGCCGGAATCTGTGTGTTTGGGCCGTCGGCAGCGGCAGCGCAGCTGGAAGGCTCAAAGGGATTTACCAAAGATATTTGCCAGAAATACAGCATTCCAACCGGAGCGTATGGCCGGTTCGACAATGCGGCAGATGCCAAGGAATATCTCGGCAAACAATCCATGCCGATCGTGATTAAGGCTGACGGTCTGGCTGCCGGTAAAGGCGTGGTGATTGCCGCGCGCCGGCGAGAAGCCGAGCGGGTGATTGACGAGATGTTTGACGGCAAATTCGGCGATGCCAGCCGCGAGATCGTGATCGAGGAATTTCTGGAAGGCGAGGAGATCAGCTTCTTTGCCCTGTGCGATGGTGAGACGGCCGTAGAGTTCGGCTCGGCGCAGGATCACAAGGCAGTGGGCGAGGGCGATACCGGCCCGAATACCGGTGGGATGGGTACGTATGCCCCGGCACCGATTATGACCCCGGCATTGCGCAAACAAATCATGCAGGAAGTGATCTTGCCGACAGTGAAAGCGATGAAGGCCGAGGGTATGCCGTTTCACGGTGTGCTGTTCGCCGGGCTGATGATTACCCGCGACGGGCCGCAGCTGATTGAGTTCAATGTGCGCTTCGGCGACCCGGAAGCACAGGTATTGATGATGCGTCTCGATGACGATCTGGGGCAACTGCTCTATCAGGCAGCGTCGGGCAAATTGCCGGCGAATCCGCCACAGTTCCGCGACGAAGCGGCAGTGTGTGTGGTGATGGCGGCGAACGGGTATCCGGGCGCCTATGAAAAAGGTTCCGAGATTCGCCATATCGATGAGGCGGAAGCATTACCGGGTGTGAAGGTTTTTCATGCCGGGACGCAGGCGAAAGATGGCAAGGTGCTGGCCGCCGGTGGCCGTGTGCTGGGTGTGACGGCGCTGGGCGGCAATGTGCTGGAAGCGCAGACGCAGGCCTATGCAGCGGTTGATAAGATCGACTGGCCGGAAGGGTTTTGCCGCCGTGATATTGCGTGGCGGGCAGTCAAAACGCTGAAAGCTGCGAGTTAATTATTATTTATCGCTCCTGCGCTACACTACTGTTTCGCGCAATGAGCCTAACAGCCTCCGGCTGACTAAAGGGCTCGGTCTTCTGACCTCGCTTCTTCCTAATTTACTCGAGTGGCCTATCTTCCGTTTCCACCATGTGCTTCTTGATGGCGAGGATTTGCCAGATGGAAAAGGCCGTAGTGATGGTCAGCATGCCGAACACCTTAAAATTGACCCAGAAATCGGTGGAGAAATTACGCCAGATGCATTCGTTGAGAATGGCCAGCCCGATGAAGAACAGGCCGTAGTTGCGCGATAGCACCAGCCAGCCGCGGTCGGTTAGTTCCATCGCCATGCCCATTAATGGCTTGAGTAGCCCGCGCCCCAGCGCTACGCCTGCCAGCAGAATGGCGGCGAAGATGCCGTTGACGATGGTCGGTTTCATTTTGATGAACAGCTCGCTATCCAGATAAAGCGTCAGCCCACCGAAAACGGTGACGACAATCCCGGTGATCAGTGGGGTGAGCGCCAGTTTCTTCTCCCGCAGCCAGGTGATGAGCAGCGTCAGCAAGGTGGCGGCGATCAGTACCGCCGTTGCCAGCATCAGGTTGCCAAACTTATAGGCCAGGAAAAAGGCGGCGAGCGGCCCGAATTCTAATAACAATTTAAGCATACGCTGCCATAAAGTGCGGAAATTAACGAATACGCAAGAGTTGTTTAAGAAAAAAATAACGTCCCCTCACTAGGATGTACAAGTAAAAACATTGACGTGTCGATGTAATTTGACAATAAATTATGTAGACGATGTAAGGGATAGATATGGAAACATCCGTATTGATTGTTGAGGACGAAGCAGCGATCGTTACCATGCTGCGCTATAACCTCGAACGTGAAGGCTTTCGCGTGTATACCACCGGCGACGGGGAAGAAGCCATCACTATGGTGAAGGAGTATAAGCCGGACATTATCGTGCTCGACTGGATGCTGCCTTCCATGACCGGCGTGGAGGTGTGCAAACATCTGCGCTGGGACAACAACACCAAAGGTATCCCGATTATCATGCTGTCCGCACGGGGCGAAGAAGGCGACCGTATCCGCGGTCTGGACGCCGGTGCCGATGATTATATGGTCAAACCATTTTCTCCGAGTGAACTGGTGGCGCGTATCCGCGCGGTGTTCCGCCGTCTGCGCCCGTCGCTCTCCGAACAAAAACTGGCCTTTGCCGGTATCGATATGGATATCGCCACGCATAAGGTGACCCGCAACGGTGAGGAAGTGCATCTCAGCCCGACCGAATTCGGTCTGCTGCGCTACCTGATGGAGCATCCGGGGCGCGTCTTCTCACGCGAGCAGTTGCTGGATGCGGTGTGGGGGCATGATATTTACGTGGAATTGCGGACGGTGGATGTGCATATCCGTCGTTTGCGCAAAGCGCTGAATTATGACGGCAACCAGCCGGATCTGGTGCGTACCGTGCGTTCTGCCGGATATGCGCTGGAAGAAAGCACGGACGCCGCTGCCAGCGAAGAATAGGTCTTTTAAGACACCTCCTCTTTTTATCCGTTGATTTGAGTGCTATATAGATAGCATGACTGACGTTATTCGTGGACAGAAGACGCTGGATGCGATCATCCGGCAGCGACGCATGACCCGGCGGGATTTTCTCCGGGCAAGCGGTGCTGTGGGGTTCGGCGCGGCGGCATTCTCACTGACGGGCTGTGCGCCTATGGCCAAAGAGAAGGCGTTATATGAGGGCAGTCTGACATTTCGCGAGATTGCCAAGGGCGATCTGATTAAACCGCTGGTGCCGGAAGGGTATTTGCTGGATGTGCTGGTTCGCTGGGGCGATGCGCTGGATGCACAGGTGCCGTTCGATCCGACAGCGTTGACGGCGCGCGATCAGGAGACGCGCTTTGGTTATAATAACGACTATCTGGCGTTCATGCCGATGCAGTGGGGGTCGGATAACAGCCAGCACGGGCTGTTATGCGTGAACCATGAATACACCAATCTTCGTCTGATGTTCCCGGGTATGACGCTGGATGAGGAAATGGATAAGGTGACGGAAGAGCAGACGCGCATTGAGCAGGCATCGCTTGGGTGCAGTGTGGTGGAAATTCGTAAAGAGACCACAGGGTGGCAGGTGGTGTCAGGCAGTATCTATAGCCGCCGCCTGCATGCGAATACGCCGATGAAGATCAGCGGCCCTGCAGCGGGTGATAAACGCATGCAGACCGCAGAGGATGCATTGGGGATTCTTGCCAAAGGAACATTTGCCAATTGTGCCGGAGGGGTGACGCCGTGGGGCACGGTGCTGACGGCGGAGGAGAATATCCATACCTTCTTCACGGAGTATGAGGCGAAGGGTAAGAAGGATCCGGAAGCGCGTAATCATAAACGCATGGGCATTGGTATGGAGCGCTACTATCGCTGGGAAGTGGTGGATGAGCGGTTCGACAGCAATGCGCATCCACACGAGCCGAACCGGTTTGGATGGATCGTTGAATATGATCCATACCGCCCGGAGAAACCGCCAGTGAAGCGCACGGCGCTGGGACGTTTCAAGCATGAATGCGCCAACACGACGCTGACGCCGGACGGGCGTGTGGCTATTTATTCCGGTGACGATGAGATGTTTGAGTATGTGTATCGTTTCATCACCAAAGGCAAGTACAATCCCAATGACCGCGAGGCCAATGACGGACTGCTGGATGAAGGTACACTCTATGTCGCGAAATTCAACGCGTCCGGGATGGTGGAGTGGCTGCCACTGGTCTACGGGCAAGGGCCACTGACGAAGAAAAACGGATTTCACAGTCAGGCCGATGTGTTGATTGAAACACGTTATGCGGCGGAGTTGATGGGGGCGACGCCGATGGATCGCCCGGAAGATGTGGAGGTCAATGCCAGAACGGGGCAGTTATTTATTGCCCTGACCAAAAACACCAAACGTGCGGAAGGTGAAGAGAATGAAGCCAATCGCAGGGGGCCGAATCCGTATGGGCATATTCTGGAACTCTCGCCGCCACTGAAAGGCGACATGCCGGATCACAGTGCGGATATGTTTTTCTGGAATGTATTCCTTGAAGGGGGCGATCCGATCAACCCGACGCACCACGCCTATTATCAGCATTATGTGTCGCAGCATGGCTGGCTGACCAACCCGGATAATCTGGCGTTCGATAAGCAGGGGCGGATATGGATTGCGACAGACGGACAGCCGGATGCCATCGGTATGTGTGACGGGCTGTATGCGGCGGATACCGAAGGCAAAGGCAAGGGCAGCACACGTCTGTTTTTCAATGCGCCGCGCGGGGCGGAGGTGACCGGCCCGGCCTTCACGCCGGATTGTACGACGTTGTTTATTTCAGTGCAGCATCCGGGGGATTTTCCGCTTAAATCGACCTATGATGCGCCATCGACACGCTGGCCGGATTTCCGGGACGATATGCCGCCGCGTCCGGCGGTGGTGGCGATTACCAAAGAGGATGGTAAAGTAATCGGGAGTTAATTTATTTTGCCCCTGCACGCGCAAGCGTTAAATGGGCTGCAAATGCAGACTTACCTGCGCTTCCGGCTTTCATGTATGTCGCTATACATTGGAACTTCCGGTTCTCGGAAGTCTGCATTTTCGCTCCATTTTCCAACTTGCTTTTATATTTCTTGTCATCCTAGTTTATTTCAAACGTGCCAGCAGTTCGTCGCGGGCGGGCTGGTAGTCCTGTTCTTCCCAGTAAGTTTCCAGCTCTTGCAATATATGTCCAAGCTCTTCGCCTTGTGCGATGCCGTGGGCGAGCAGATCGCGGCCGGTGACCGGCATTGCCGGGGCTTGCCATGTAAACGCGATTTCCAACAACGGATGGATGCTCTCATCTGGCATTTCCCGTTGTGCCGTCAGCGCCAGCCATAGCCACGCCGCCACATTCTCTCCGCCGTGCTTGCGGGTTAGTTGCTTGCACATCTTCTCCGTCATCTTAATGGCAATGCCGGGCGGCGGATCGAGATAGGCGGCTAACGCCTTTTGTTCTTTGACGGTAAATAACCAGCGTTCGGTGATAAACGAGAGTTGGCCGGGGTCGATCAATGCGGCGAGACGCACCAGCCACGGGGCATTAGGGTGAATGTCCTGCAGGTGCTTCAGCGCATCCAGATGAACACCGCCGGGGGCGACCATATCCCAGACACCGGTCGTCTGCATTTTCTCAATGGCGTAATACGGGTCGGGCGCGGCGAGAAGCTTGTGCATTTCCCGATAGATGCGTTCGCCGGAAAGATTGGCGATGTCGTCTTTGTGGCGGGCGCACGCTTTCAGCGCGTTGTCGTCTGAGGTGTGGTGACCGTGTGACGCGACGAAACGGAAGAAGCGCAGGATGCGAAGATAGTCCTCCTGAATACGCTGGTCGGGATCGCCGATAAACCGCACGCGGCTGGCTTTCAGGTCATTGATGCCGTCCGTGTAATCATAGAGGGTGCCGTCCAGATCGAGATAGAGCGCGTTCATGGTGAAGTCGCGGCGGCGGGCGTCCTCTTCCCAGCTGTCGGTGTAGGACACTTCGGCGTGACGGCCATCACAGGCGGCGTCTTTGCGCAGGGTGGTGATTTCGATATGGGTGTGGTCGATGAGCGCGGTGACAGTGCCATGCGCCAGCCCGGTGGGAATGGCTTTGATGTCGGCAGCAGTGAGCAGTTCTATGACCTGTTCCGGTGTGGCAGGGGTGGCGGCATCAATGTCGCCGATTGGCAACTCCAGCAATGTGTCGCGCACGCAGCCGCCGACCAGCCGCAACGGGACGCGTTCTGCGTGGAAAGCTTCGTGCAGCTTGCGAATGACCGGCGAATCCAGCCACGGCACCTCTATCTGCTGTGTCGTGTTCATTTATTGTGATTCAGTGTGACCGGGAACGAGCGTGTTGTTCTCGTAGCGCGGCGGCACGTAATGTTCGCCGCGGTTGGGCTCCATCGACATGCCGAAGAACACGAAACTGGCGACAATCAGAAATGCGGAGAGAATCAGTGACCAGTAAAGCGGCGTGCGGTACATCTCCGGCGGCACTTCTTTCGATTTGGCACGCTTCTTCAGATAGACCAGCCAGCCGACGTAAATGGCCAGAGGAATTAGCGCCGGCCAGAAGCGCAGAATAATCAGTTTGATCATGCAGTGGTTTCCTTCATCGCGGCAATTGCCTGTATGAGTGATTTCTTCAATCCTTCGATACGCCCCTGATGCGTCATCTTAAAGCCGTAATCGTCTTTTACGTAAAACACGTCCACAGCCTGTTCACCATACGTGTTAATATGCGCCGAGGCAATATTGAGGCGTTGCTCCTGAATGGTGCGGCAGATGGTATGCAGCAGACCGATGCAATCCGGGCCGATGACTTCGACAATCGAGTAGGCCATGCTTTGCTGATTCTCGACGAAGATTTCGGCGGGGACATCGAAACTGCCGGCACGGGTGACGCGTGACGAGCGCTGACTGGCGACCTCTTTGGCGACATCGCGGGTGCCGTCTTCCATGTGTTTGAGCATGGTCATCAGACGGTCAAGCATGACATCATTCAAGGCGTGGTGGTCGTGATCCTGCAGCATCCAGCGTTGCACGGCCCAGCCGTTTTTCAATGTGGCGATGCGGGCGCCGGCGATGTTGACCCCGGTGAGGGAGAGGGCGGCAGCGACATCGGCGAGCAGCCCTTTGCGGTCATGGATGCACAGGGTGAAGATGCTCATGTCATGGAATTCGTTAGAGTCCATGTCGGCGGTCAGGGTTTGTTTCTTTTGTTCCGCGCGTTTCAACAGGCTGGCAACGGTGGCATGTTCGGTAGCGGAACAGCCATAGAGATATTCCGGCGGACATTGTTCCATGTAGTCGTCGATGGCTTCCTGTTTCCATTTAGGCAGATGCTCGGCCAGAGCGCTGCGGATGTCGTCATCCAGCTGGCCGGGCAGTTCGGTGCTGCCGGTCTGCATGAAATGTTCGGTGCGGTAATAGAGTTCGCGCATCAACGCGCCTTTCCAGCCGTTCCAGACATTGGGGCCGACCGCCTGAATATCCGCCACTGTCATCACCAGCAGCAAGCGTAGCTTCTCCAGCGATTGTACGTCTTCGGCAAAGGTGCGGATGGTCATGGCATCGCTGAGGTCGCGTTTAAAGGCAACGTCACTGAAGGCGATGTGGTGGCGTACCAGCCAGCCGATAGTGGATTGCTCAGACGCAGAAAAGCCGAAACGTTCGGCCAGTCGCTTGGCGATGATTTCCCCATTTCTGGCGTGGTCACCACCCATGCCTTTGGCGATGTCGTGGCACATCATGGCGAGGTGCAGGACGCGGGTGGAAGTGACTTTGCTAATGACTTCGCAGGCCAGCGGCAAATCATCACGGCGTTTGCCCGCCTCGATGGCGTGCAGGATGCTGAGCGCCACCAGCGTGTGCTCATCGACGGTATAGATATGGTACATGTCGAATTGCATCTGGCAGATGATGCGGGCGAATTCCGGGATGAAGCGTGCCAGTACCCCGGCGTCTTTCAGTTTCATCAGTGTGGCGGAGCCGTGTTCGGTATCCAGCAGGATGGTCAGGAATAACTCATTGGCTTCTTCATTCTCACGCAGATCGGCATCGATGTATTTGAGGTTGCGGAAAACCAGCTTGAGCGTGTGTGGGTGGATGTCCACTTTATGCTGAACAGAAAGGTAGAAGAGTTTGAGCATCCAGATCGGATGTCTGGCAAACGCATCCGGCTCTTCCACGGTCAGGCGGTTGCCCTCAATGATGAATTCTTCCAGATGGCGCGTGCCGGAGAGAAAGCGAATGAAAGAGAAGCGTGGCTGGTGGAGCTGTTCCACTTCCAGCCCGGTGCAAATGAGATTGGTGAGGTAGCCTTCCTCACGGGCGAACAGGAAGTAGCGTTTCATGAAACGCTCGACCATCGTGTTGGGATCGTTGCCGCGGAAGCCGAGCGCCTGCGCGATATGACGCTGGATCTCGAAGGTCAGGCGCTCTTCGGCGCGTCCGGCACTGTAATGCATGTGCATGCGGACGACGCGGAGGAAATTCTCAGCACGGTGATAGCGATGGCATTCGTTCGGCGTGATGTGACCAAGCGCTACCAGGTCGTCGATTTTCTCAATGTCGTAGACGAATTTGGCAATCCAGTAGAGG
Organism: Alphaproteobacteria bacterium; assembly: GCA_030430795.1. GTDB lineage: Bacteria > Pseudomonadota > Alphaproteobacteria > Rickettsiales > UBA998 > JAUIJX01. The sequence goes on from JAUIJX010000011.1 coordinate 13,154, forward strand.
GTTTGCAGATCGCGCAGGCCGCCTTTGCCGTCTTTGATGTTGGGCTCCAGCACGTAGCGGGAATCGCCCCAACTGGCGTGGCGACGTTCGCGCTCTTCCAGCTTTGCATGTACAAAGCGACGGTTTTCCTCTGTCGATTTGCCGGTGAAGATTTTCTTATGAAAGCGATCGAATAACGCTTTCTCACCGATCAGCAGCCGGGCGTCCAGCCAGCTGGTGAGGGTGGGGACGTCATCCTTGTAGCGGTGAATATCCTGAATGTTGTGGACGGTGTGGCCAAGTTTCAGGCCAGCATCCCACAGCACGTAGAGCATGGTCTCGATTAGCAACTGTACGGTCTGGTCGTCTTTGGCGGCGTGCAGAAACAGCAAGTCCACGTCCGAGAAAGGGAACATCTCCTGCCGCCCGTATCCGCCCAGCGCGATGACGGCCATATGTTCCTCCCGGCCGGTCTTGCGTGAGGTCTGGTCGCACAGCCAGATCAGCACCTCATCCATGAGGTCGCTGAGCGCGCGCATGGTGATGGTGGCGTCGTTGGTATCCATGAAGCGCTGACGGATTGTCTCGCGCCGGTGTTCCAGAAAAGAGGCGACGGCATCCACCGCCTGTGCCTTGAATACATCCCAGCTTTGCTCCAGAGGCAGGTCGGGCAGGGGTGGGCGATCTCGATGCTTCTTTTTTGCGGCAGAGTGTGGCATAGACTGGAGTATATCCTTAAAACCCCCCAGGCGCGAGCAAAAGACGGTATGCAGACCCACCCAAACGTATTTCCCGGTATCGGTTTGATGATGCTGGCAATGGCGGCGTTTTCCGTGATGAATACGCTGATTCGCGACCTGAGTTTTGAGCTGCCGTCGATGCAGATCGTGTTTCTGCGCAATATTCTGAGTCTTCTGGTGCTGGTGCCGTGGGTTCTTTATCATGGAGCAGAGGGGCTGAAGACCAATCGTCTGTCACGGCATTTCTGGCGGGCGTTTATTGGGATTCTGGCAATGGAATGCTGGTTTTACGGGATTTCGCTGATGCCGCTGAATGAAGCGACGGCGCTCAGCTTTACCTCGCCGATCTTCGCCACCGTGCTGGCGGTGATCTGTTTGGGTGAGCGGCTGGGGGTATATCGCATCGCCGCAGTGCTGTGCGGGTTTGCCGGGGCGCTCATCATCATCCAGCCGGATATGGAGGCCGGGATGCATGTCGGTGCGGCCGTGGTGCTGTTTGCCACCTTTATGATGGCGGTGGCCGGGATCGTGGTGAAAACACTGACCTCGACCGACCCGGCGTGGCGGATCGTCACCTATATGGCGGTGTTTATGACGCTGATGTCTGCGCCACCGGCGATACTGGTGTGGCAGCCGTTGTCGCCGGATCAGTTGTTGCAGGGGTTCGGGATCGCGGTGTTTTCCACCATTGCTCAGCTGGCGCTCACCTCTGCGCTGGGGCGGGCGCCGATTGTGGTGTTGGCGCCGTTCGACTTCACAAGGCTGGTGTTTACTGCCTTGCTGGCGTATATGGTGTTGGGAGAAACGCTCGGCGTGACGACTGTGCTTGGTGCCTGCATTATTGTCTGCAGCGCCGTGGTGATCGCCTGGCGGGAGAATATCAAACGAAAGGCATCGCGTGCAGAGCCATTGTAGTCATCCTCTCGGACTGGTGCGACTGTTCACAGAACAGCGCTCCCTGCTGCGTCAGATGTTGATCCGCGAGGTGCAGCAGCGCTATCGGGGGTCGGTATTCGGGGTGTTGTGGTCGTTTCTGACGCCACTGCTGATGCTGGCCGTGTATACCTTTGTCTTTTCCGTGGTGTTTGAGGCGCGTTGGGCCGGGCGGGTGGACGGTGCTCATGCCGCCAGTGCTTCCACATCCGATTTCGCGCTGATCCTGTTTTGCGGGCTGATGCTGCATGCGTTTCTGGCCGAATGCCTGACGCGGGCGCCGAGTGTGGTGCTGTCACAGGTTAATCTGGTGAAAAAGGTCGTGTTTCCACTGGAAATGCTGCCCATAGTGACGGCAGGATCAGCGTTGTTTCATCTTTGCATGAGCGTATTGGTGTTGTTGGTGGCGATATTAGTGCTGCGCGGCGAATTCTACGCGACAGCATTGTATCTGCCCGTCATTTTGTTCCCTTTCTTTCTGTTTGCGCTCGGCTGCCTTTATATTCTGGCGTCGCTGGGCGTGTATGTGCGTGATATTTCACAGGTGATGGGGCTGGTGGTGACAGTGCTGCTCTTTATGAGCCCGATCTTCTATCCGGCCGATGCTTTGCCTGAGGCGCTCAGGCCAGTGTTGCTGCTGAACCCGCTGACGCTGATCATCGAACAGGTGCGAAGTGTCCTATTATGGAATCAGCCCCCGGAATGGCTCGCGCTTGCCTGTTATGCCGGAATCGCAACGTTCTGGCTGGTGTTCGGCTTCTGGTGGTTCCAAAAGACCCGCAAAGGCTTTGCGGACGTACTCTAAGACGCTCACTTCACGTACTGTTACAAAGTTGCAACAGGAACTCTCCAAGGGGCAAGAGCATTAGCCACAGCCAAAATATGCGTTGACTAGCTACCCGGCTTTTCCTAATGGTAGTGGCAGTGAATCTGGGCTACAGGTATCTATTCGTAGGGCGTGTGTCCATTCACGTTTAGTTTTTACTTGCAATTGGTTGTGCGGGCGCTAAAGTTGCTGCCAGCCTACTGCCTGTAGGAACTGTAACCCAGAGTTAACTATCGTAACTAAACAAAAGGTTTTGAACATGGCTGTAAAAGATTTTTCCACTCTCTCCGGGAGCTCAACCAGCTTCGATGCGAGTTCAGACGTACTGGTACTGACCGGTGACGCTTCTGACTATCGCTTCGATGAGTCTGGTTCTGACCTGGTGGTATCACAAGTTTCAACGGGTGCATCTGTTACCCTGACCGGCGTATCTCAGGAGCAACTGTCTTCTGGTCAGCAAGCTGGTACGGGTTCAGCGGCTAACCTGCTCTTCACGGGCGGTACCGGTCTGGCGTACTTCGGTGACGACGTACAAGGCACCACGAACGATAACAACGCGCAGGCTAACTCAGGCCCGCTCGATATCGTAAACGCTAACCCTAGCAACCTGGACGGCAACAACCTGCTGTACGGTCTGGGTGGCGGCGACCAAATCGAAGTTGGTAATGGTAATAACATTGTCTTCGGTGGTTCCGGCATCTCTGACTCTGCAGACGGTTCTGATGTGTTCATCGTGAACGGTACGTCTAACGGTAACACCTCCGGCTCTAACATCTTCTATGGTAACGCCGGTGATGACACCTGGACTTTCACCGACCCGATTCGTAGTGGTCAAACCACCACGATCTTCATGGGTAAAGGCGATGACACGCTGAACGATGCCGCACATGCCGGTAACATTGTTGTTTCTGGTAACCGTGGTTCTGACACCATTACGCTGACCAGCCAAACCGGTGATGCTACCGTATACGGTGGTGACGCTGCGGCTGACTCAGGTGACGGTGGCGACATCATTGCTATCGGTACCGGTAACGCTGAAGTGTACGGTAACGGTGGTGCTGACGTGATCACCAACGGTGCGATCGCTGCTGCTAAGACCCAAATGATCTTCGCAGGTCAAGGTGACGACCAAGTGACGACTGGCGCTTCTGCTGGTGGTACGCTGATGCTGTACGGTAACCGTGGTGCTGACGTTCTTGACGTTGACGCATTCACCGGTAACGCTACCGTATACGGTGGTGACGGTACGGTTGACACCGCTGACGGTGCTGACACCTTCTCTCTGGGTGCCAACAACGCAGCTGCTAACGTTTCTGCTTTCGGTAACGCCGGTGCTGATACGTTCAACGTAAACACTGCTCTGGCAGCTGGCGAGACCCTGTTCATTCATGGTGGCGCTGACGCTGATACCATCGCATTCGGTGCAGTTGACCGTACGGCAACCTCTAATGTAACCGTTAACGGTGGTGCTGGTAACGATATTTTCAATATCAACAGTACGGCTCTGACGGCAGCGTTTAACCTGAACATCGCTAACTTCGAATCTTCTGACATCTTCAACGTAAGTGTTGATGGTGGCAGTAACGATGCTAGCGGCCTGACGGCAACCATGTCTGGCGGCAACCTGATTGTTACCAACACCGGTGGCCAGAATGAAGTGTACACCTTTGTGGGTTACACGGGTCAACTGACCGGCGACAACTTCAACCTCGGTACTGACGTATCTCTGCTGCTGACCAACTTCGGCGGCGCTGCTACGACCCTGACCGGTGGTACGGGTAACGATAACCTGTATGCTGGTGACAGCGGTGACACCCTGACCGGTGGTGCTGGTACGGATCGCCTGACCGGTGGTACGGGCGCTGACAACATCAATGGTGCTGGTGGCGTTGATACCATTCGCGGTGGTGCTGGTAACGACACCATCGTAGGTGGTGACGGTGCTGTTGATGACGTTGACGGTGAAGCTGGTGATGACTCCATCACCGGTGGTACGACTGGTTCTACCCTGAAGGGTGGTGCTGACAACGATATCATCAACGGTGGTACCGGTGCAGACACGATCGACGGTGGTTCTGGTAACGATACCATTACCGCTGGTACGACCGCTGACCAAGTTAACTCACTGACCGGTGGCTCAGGTGCTGACCTGTTCAACTACACTGTAGCGAACACGGATGACACGCTGGCTCAAGTTGACGAATTCAAGGACTTCAATACGGGTCTTGATGTGTTCGACTTCACCGACCTGACCAACTCTAACCTGCATGGTAACGGTACGGATCTTCAGATCGGTGCTGGCACGGATAACCTGGGCGCTAATACTGGTCTGTTCATCAGTACCACGGCTGCTGCAGGCTTTGCCGTTGCTCAGATTGAAACCGCTATCAACACGGCGGGTGACGATCTGGGTACCGACGTGATCTACGCGATGGTATCTAACAACGTCGACTCTGTTCTGGTTCGTGTTACCGATGCGAACAACAACGATGACCTGACCGATGCAAACGACATTCTGTTCGTTGCAGAGTTCACCGGCATGAACTCAGCAGCTCTGGCTGCTCTGACTGCCGCTAACTTCGCTGACTTCTCATAAGTCACCGAATTTAGGTCTTAAGATTAAGGCCAGTTCCTTCGGGAACTGGCCTTTTTCTTATGTTTCCGATTGCATTCACGCATAAATCTCTCTAATACGAAATAACCCTAGTAACGGGCTGGAGACTTATGGCTAAAAAGAAAACAGCAACCCCTCTTAGTTCATTGTTCGGCAAGTGTCGTCGCATGCTGCTTTATGTGGCAGCATTCAGTCTCGCTATTAATGTGTTGATGCTGTCTGTACCGCTCTATTCCCTGCAAGTACTGGACCGTGTTATCTCAAGCGCCAGCGTTGAGACACTGGTGTTACTCAGTGTGATCATGGTTGTCACCATTTGTATTTTCGGTTTATTGTCGGTGATACGTAGTTATACCCTTGCCGGCTTGTCAGAATGGCTGGATCGTACGTTGGCGCCACGCTTGTTCTCCGAAGCGATTGTGCGTTCTTCTCTGGGTGTTAATACTCAGGCCAGTCAATACCAACGTGACTTGATGAGTATTAAAGGCTTTGTGTCCTCCGGACTTACCACATTGATGGATGCGCCGTGGTCACTGATCTTTCTGATTGTGATTTATATGATTAACCCAATTCTGGGGTTCATTGCTGTTATTGGCTTAATTAGCCTCATCGCGTTTGGGGTGATTAACGAGTTGGCCACCCGAAAGTCTCTTGAGCAATCGACCAAACTTTCCATCAACACTCAAAATCTGGCGGATATTGCGAGCCGTAACGCAGAAGCCGTTGAATCGATGGGCATGATGCCGAATATTGTGAACCATTGGCTGGGTGCTCATATTCAATCTAGTGATATGCAAATGCGTGGTGTGCGCCGTTCGCACCTGATCCAATCCATTTCACGCGTGATCCGTCTGCTGGTGCAAATTTCCGTGACAGGGTTTGGCGGTTATCTGGTGCTGCAGAATGAATTATCCGTCGGTGGGATGATTGGTGGATCGATTCTGGTCGGACGAGCGCTGGCGCCGTTCGAAGGTGCTATTGGCGTGTGGAGGGGGTATATCTCGGCGCGGGAAGCATATGATCGCCTGAATGAGGCGTTGGAAGCGACACAAGCGCTGGAGCGTGGTACGGTCGATCTGCCCGAGCCGACAGGCTTGCTGCAGGTAGAAAATCTTATTTTTACTCCGCCGAACGCCAAACCGATTATTAAAGGGATTAGCTTCACTGTACAGCCGGGTGAGTCACTTGGTATCATCGGCCCAAGTGCGGCTGGGAAATCTACGCTTTCCCGTTTGCTGGTAGGGCTGCTGCCGCCAAGCCACGGGGCGGTGCGTCTGGATGGCGCAGAGACGTTTAAATGGAAGCGTGCTGATTTCGGGAAGTATGTCGGTTATCTGCCACAACAGGTGGATCTGTTCCCCGGCAATATCAAAGACAATATTGCACGGATGGATGTTAATGCCTCAATGGAAGATGTGATTGAGGCTGCCAAGCGTGCGAATGTGCATGAGTTGATTCTGCGGTTGCCGCAGGGATATGAAACGGATTGTGGTGTGGCGAATATGAGCCTGTCTCCAGGGCAGCGTCAGCGAATCGGGATGGCACGTGCTTTGTACGGCAATCCAAAATTTATTGTGCTGGATGAACCTAACTCGAATCTGGACGGGGAAGGGGAGCGCGCATTGCTGGAGTCGTTGCGTTATATTAAGTCTGCCGGGATTACGATGGTCGTGATTGCACACCGTCCAACGATTGTGGCGGCCGTGGATACATTGCTGGTGTTGAAGGGCGGGACTATTGAGCGCTATGGGCCTCGTGAAGAGATTTTGAAGCAATATGTTGGTCAGGGGCAGCAAGGAAAACCTGCCGGCCCTCAACAGGTGGCCGGGTAGGAGGAGTGTTATTATGAGTAAGTCTCACTCTCTGATTGAACATGCCGTTGTCCGCAGTCAGGTCGTTTCTCGCCGTGTGATTGGTGTTCTGGATACTGTCTCCGAGCGCATCTCTCCCAGCAGTCTGACGATTGAAGATTCACCGGAACCAATGGCCCGGAAGACCATTCTGGTTGGTGCATGGGCGCTGATTATATTCTTCGGTGTGTTTGTGGTGTGGGCCATGCTGGCGCCCCTTGACAGTGCGGCGATTGCTAATGGGCAGGTGATTCTGGACACTAACCGCAAGACGATCCAACATTTGGAAGGTGGGATTGTTGCGGAGATTTACGTGCGCGAAGGCGATCATGTGGAAAAGGGTGACCCGCTGGTGCGGCTTGACCAGACAGCGGCGCAGGCGCGCCTTGACCTCTTGCGCGGCCAGAGCATCGCTGCCCGCGCTTCTCAGGCGAGACTGGTGGCTGAGCGCGATAATAAGGATAAGATAGAATTTCCGGAAGACCTGTTGGCTATGGAGGCAGATACGCCAATTGTGCAGGAAAATCTTGATAGTCAGCGGCGTCTGTTTGAATCACGCCGTAAGAATCTGGAAGGTAAGGTGGCCATCCTGCAGCAGAAAGTTGAGCAGTTTAAGGACGAAATCAAAGGTCTGAAGTCGCAGGAACGTTCCGCGACGAATCAGATCAGTTTCCTGCGAGATGAAATTAATTCTATCCGTAAACTGGTGGATCAGGGGTTGGCACCGAGACCGCGTTTGTTGGCACTGGAGCGCGAGATGGCAGCGCAGGAAGGGCAACGCGGTGAATCTGTTGC
>JAUIJX010000159.1 GCA_030430795.1 Alphaproteobacteria bacterium
CCGTATTCAATCAGCGAGCTTTTTCGATAAGCTGAGTTATGAGGGCGTGCCGGATATTCGTCTGGTAGTGTATCACGGAGTGCCGGTGATGGCGATGCTACGCCTGCCAACCAAAGCCTCTGACGGCAAAGCTAATTTGCATACCGGTGGGCTGGGTGTCGGCGTGAATATCAAAGACGGGGTGACCACCAATGCGGTGCAGTATAACCAGCCGCGCGAAAGTCACCCGGATACCGGCGAAGAACTGAAAGGGCTGACCATCCCTCACTGGAAAGATATTCTGCGCATGGGATCGCAGTTTGAATCCATTATCGGGCTGGGCTATATCGGCGTGGACATCGTGATTGATGAGCATATGGGACCGATGCTGCTGGAGGTGAATGCACGCCCCGGCATTTCCATCCAGATTGCCAATCAATCCGGCCTGAAGAAACGCCTTGATGTGGTCAATGATCATATGGAATCCTTACGTACCATCGACGATAAGCTGGTGTTTGCCAGCGAGCATTTCTAAGGACAGCGCAGATGACGCATTATGATTTATTCGTGATAGGCGGCGGCTCCGGCGGCGTGGCCAGTGCACGTGCATCTGCAGCGCATGGCGCTAAGGTAGGCATTGCTGAGGGTGACGCGTTTGGCGGCACCTGTGTAAACCGTGGCTGCGTGCCAAAGAAATTCTATGTGTATGCCTCGCATTTTCCCGATGAGGTGCGGGCAATGACGCATTATGGCTGGCAGACAAGCGAGCCATCCTTTGACTGGGACACCCTGAAGCGCGCAGTATTCGAGGAAGTGGCACGCCTGAACGGTATTTACGACAGCATGCTGAACAAGGCAGGCGTCACTGTATATCCGAAACGGGCAACGCTGGAAGATGCCCACACAATACGGATCGGTGACGAGACCATCACTGCGGACAAGATCATGATTGCCACGGGCGGCAAGCCTTTTGTGCCCGCTATCGAAGGCAGTGAGCACGGCATCACCTCTGATGACGCCTTTCATCTGGAGACATTGCCAAAGCGCATCGTGATTATTGGCGGCGGGTATATCGCCGTCGAGTTTGCCGGTATCTTCCACGGGCTGGGTGTTGAGGTGCATCAGATGGTGCGCGGCGATGGCATCCTGCGCGGATTCGACGGGGATGTGCGGGCGCTGGTGCAGGAGAAGATGCAGCAGAAAGGCATTCATATCCATTGCCAGACCTCCGTGACGGCCATTGTAAAGGAAGCGAATGGATCGCTGACGCTATCGCTGGACAATGGCGAGAAAATGGCCACTGACGTGCTGATGTTCGCCACCGGGCGAGTACCTAATACGGAAAGTCTGGGGTTGGAGGCTGCCGGGGTAGCGTGTGACGATAAACATGAGATCATTGTCGATGAATGGCAGCAGACATCTATAGAAAATATCTATGCAGTTGGGGATGTTACAGGGCGCGGGCTGGATCTGACGCCGGTCGCCATCAATCAGGGAAGAGCGTTCGCCGATTCCCATTTTGGGAATTCGCGTCGAAATATTGAGGATATGGTCATTCCCACCGCCGTTTTTTCGCAGCCGCCGATTGGTACGGTTGGGCTGACGGAAGAAGAGGCGACAGAGCAGTATGCAAAGGTGGATATTTACCGCAGCCAGTTCCGCCCGATGAAATACAGCCTCGCTAAATCGGAGGATCAGGTATTGATGAAACTGGTGGTGGACGGCGATAGCGGCAAAGTGCTCGGCGCCCATATGGTGGGCGAGGATGCCGCCGAGATTATGCAAGGCGTTGCGGTTGCCATCCGCGCCGGCGCCACCAAGACCGATTTTGACCGCACGGTGGGCATTCATCCATCGAGCGCCGAGGAATTCGTGACTATGCGCGAGAAATCACACACCCATACCAACGACAGGAGACAAGCATGTTAAAAGGGAAAGTATCCATTGTTACCGGTTCTACCAGCGGTATCGGGCTGGCCATTGCCCACGCACTGGCGAAAGAAGGCAGCGATATCGTCATCAACGGTTTTGGGAAGCCGGAGGATATCGAGAAGGAACGCAAGGAACTGGAAGATTCCTATGGCGTGAAATGCATCTATCACGGCGCCGACCTGACTAAGATCGAAGAGATCGAGGATCTGGTGAATACCGTGAAAGACACGTTCGGCGGGGTGGATATCCTCGTCAATAATGCCGGAGTGCAGCATGTGGCGCCGATTGATGAATTCCCGGTGGAAAAGTGGAATCTGATTATCGGGCTGAATCTGAACGCCGCGTTTCACATGATCCGCCTGTGCCTGCCGCTGATGAAAGAGCGCGGCTGGGGACGCATCATCAATACCGCCTCGGCACATGCGCTGGTGGCATCACCGTTTAAATCCGCTTATGTGGCCGCCAAGCACGGTATCGCCGGGATGACCAAAGTGGTGGCACTGGAAGCGGCGCAGAAGAATATCACCTGCAACGCCATCTGCCCCGGCTATGTGTGGACGCCGCTGGTGGAAGGGCAAGTGGCCGACACCGCCAAAGCACGGGGTATTACCGAAGAAGAAGTCAAACGGGATGTGTTATTAGCAGCACAGCCCACCAAGGAGTTCGTCACGACCGAGCAAATCGGCGCTCTGGCAGTGTTTCTCTGCTCTGACGGTGCCCAGAATATCACCGGAGTAAGCCTGCCAATCGACGGCGGATGGACGGCTCAATAACAGAAATACATACGTAATATTTGCACACCCATTGATTTTTCAATTTTTTAGTGTAATAAAGTGGCTGAAGTTTGCGATTACTCTTCACAATTTAGTACTGCCCTGATGTTGATTCAGGCATTTGAATTAGGAGTAACACCTGCATGGGGCAGGCGGACGGAGTTGAATGCTCTTAAAAAACATATGCCAATAGGAGAAACAGAATGGCTAATGGAACTGTAAAATGGTTTAACCCAACCAAAGGATATGGCTTTATTGCACCGGAAGATGGCGCGAGTGATGTGTTCGTACATATCAGCGCTGTTGAGAAGTCCGGTCTCTCTCAACTGATTGAAGGCCAGAAAATCAGCTACGACATCATTGAAAGCCGTGGCAAATCAGCAGCAGATAATCTGAAGCTGATCGAAGACGCTGCGTAAGCACACCCTTCATTTGTCATTTTTTGCACAGAACATACTCCCTTTTGTTTAAAGGGAGGGGGTATGTCTGTGCTGACATCTTCTCCGTGACAGGGCACATAATCTGGCCTTTGCGGCAGAAAAATGGACAAATACATCATATTTCATTGCTTTTTTATTTTATTCGTGTAAAAGCGCGTCTGAGTTTTCAATTACTCTTCACATTTGATGCTGCGAAATGCAGCTTGCCTCCAAAGCCTGAGGCACTGACGATCTCCAGCATGTTGATCCAAGTCGTTTGAACAAGAGTAACCCCGCTCCATAGGTGTGGCCGTCGGGTGTGAGTGCTCTTGAACCAATTAACGCCAGAGGAGAACAACATGGCTAATGGAACAGTAAAATGGTTTAATCCAACCAAAGGATATGGATTTATTGCACCGGCAGATGGTACGAGCGACGTGTTCGTGCATATCAGTGCCGTCGAGAAATCAGGCCTCCTTCAACTGAATGAAGGTCAGCAAGTCAGCTACGAGATTGCTACCAATAAAGGTAAAACCTCTGCTGCCAATCTGCAACTGATTGAGAGCAACGCCGCATAGCGAGCGACACCTCTATTTAAGATTTTACAATAAACCGGCGACTGCGCCGC
>JAUIJX010000160.1 GCA_030430795.1 Alphaproteobacteria bacterium
TCTTTAAACTGGTCGGTGCGGTGTCCGGTGCGGTGTCCGCGGCGATGGAGATTAACGAAGAACGCTCGCAGGTCGTCAACATCAAGCTGGACACCATCCTGAACGTGCTGGCGAAAGAGCAGCGTATTCCGGCCTCGCAGATCAAGAAAATCGAAGACGAGATTGAGCAGGTCTACCATGACGGTAGCCAGCGCTTTGAAGATAAGTTCAAAAAGAAAGCCCCGGTTTTTTTTGGGGTGGCTCTGACAGGTGCCATTGCCGGTTTGGCGCTGGTGGGGGCGATGCTCACTGGTGGCTACGTAGTTGGTTTGGCGTTGGGACATGCGGCGGCATTGACTCCGAGCATTATGGCGGCGGGTGCGATTGCGCTCGGTGGCGGTGCGCTCGGTGGCGCGACCTACGGGATCAACCGTCAATATTATCGTAACGTGATTAACTATGCGGCGGCCTTGTTTGAAGGGCGTCCGGAAGTGGCAGGCAAACTGCGTGCGCGCCAGATGGGTCTGGAGCGCCCGAGAGAACTGCCGGAATTCACCCCGGCGGCGGGCTTGCAGGCAGAGACGGCGCTGAGCGGTGGTACGCCGATGGCAGAGGGCATGCCGGGAACGCGCGTCGCATACGATGCGGAGCAGGCACCGGACAAGCTGGTACAGGACGGCCAGACGCAGCAAAAAGACGCGGGCGAAAAAAGCTGGGTGACGACGCACCAGCAACAGCAGCAAGCGCGTGACGACATGGAACCGGTACGTGGGGCCTGATCATGGGCATGACACAATATCCCCCAACCTATGAACAGCATATCCGCTCAGGGATGAGCGTGGGCGCACAATCCGGTGCACTCATTGGCATTGTCACCTCCGGTGCGTTGATGGCAACGGGTAATCTGGCGGCATGGGCGGGCGTGAGCCTGCTGACATTGCCGGTGGCTGGAGCAGTATTGATTGGCAGCGGTATCGCCGGTGCATTGCTCTTTGGGGCGGTGGGTGGCATGTTGAATAGCACCAATTATAAAAGTCGTTTTGGCGGCACGGTGAAAGAAGCCAAGGCGCTGACGGAAGAGATGGCACGCGAGGAAATAGAAGACATTGTGCCGGCATTATCGCATCCGGACATTACGCGCGGCACCAGTTTTGCCGATCAGGTCAAAAAAAATGCCAGCTACGTCCAAAGCGTCTCCGAGAAGCCCGCAGAAAGCGGCTGGTTCCACGGAAAATAGCGATTTCTGTGTTTTCTCTTTAAATTTCATATGCTGTTTCGGGATCGGAACGAGCGGCGCGGCGGCGCTACACACCCGATATTTTGACTGTCAAGTGAAAAACATCGCAGAAAATAGCCATTTTTTCGCATTTTCGTGCGAAATACTAGTTTACAAACGCAAAATTCCGTGATTAGCTCACCTTCGCCTTAAAAGAGTAGGGTTTGTGCGGCATACGCGGCATTGACCCAATCCAAGAGGTTATCGTTCGGACAATTGTCCATCTTTAGATTAACGCATCAACATTCTTGAAGGAGTGAAGCAATGAACAAGAACGAACTGATTGCAGAAATCGCTGAGCAAGCTGATCTGACCAAAGCAAAAGCAGCGGAAGCAGTAGATGCTTTCATCGAATCTGTGACCGATGCTCTGGCATCTGGTGACGAAGTACGCCTGGTTGGTTTCGGTACTTTCGCGGTATCTCAACGTAAAGCAACCCAGGGCCGTAACCCGCGCACTGGTGCTGTGATCAAAATCGCAGCGTCTAAGCAGCCTAAATTCAAGGCTGGTAAAGCACTGAAAGATTCAGTGAATTCTTCTAAAAAGCGTAAAGCTGCATAACAGAAGATTCCTTTTTTTATTGACAGCGCAGGCTAGCTTTGCTACCTGCGCTGTTCTGTTTTTTAGTTCCGGTTAAAGGGCGATTAGCTCAGTTGGTAGAGCATCTCGTTTACACCGAGAGGGTCGGCAGTTCGAGCCTGTCATCGCCCACCATCCCCGAATCTAAAAAAGAGGCTGCCTGACGTCAGAAAAAACTTGTCTTTTAGCGCAATATCTGACATGAGGTAGCTCCTCGTTTGCGGGGGTGTAGCTCAGCTGGTTAGAGCGCCGGCCTGTCACGCCGGAGGCCGCGGGTTCGAGTCCCGTCACTCCCGCCACTTAATCCTCTCAAAATTCCTGAGAAATGTATGTGGCTGTGCTGCCGGTACAGGGCAGATAATTGCCCCTTACATCATGCGACTCATTCTCACTTGCAAGAGTGCTGATTTTTAATCACAAAGCTGCTTTTTCATCTTGCTGATGCGTGGGCATTTCGTTAAAGAGGTTGCGTAATATTCTCTCTATGCAATGGTCGTCTCATGGAATCCGTTGTCGCGTCATATTTTCCAATTGCAATTTTTATGGGCGTAGCCTTTGCCCTGGCTCTCGTTATGGTGGTGCTGCCGATGCTGGTGGTGCCGGGCAAGCCGGACAATGAAAAGCTCTCCTCTTATGAGTGTGGCTTTGAGCCGTTCGGCGATGCGCGCGGCAAGTTCGACGTGCGATTCTACCTTGTGGCCATCCTCTTCATCATCTTCGATCTGGAAGTTGCCTTCCTGTTTCCGTGGGCAGTGGTGCTGAAGGATATCGGCTTGTTTGGATTCTGGTCGATGATGGTGTTTCTCGGCATTCTGACCATCGGCTTTATCTATGAATGGATGAAGGGAGCGCTCGAATGGGAGTAGGGAACACGCAGGCACCGTTGCCGCCCGGCATAGAGCAGGACGCGCTGCTGAAGAATGTCATGGACGATTTCAACGACAAAGGCTTTGTTGTCGCCAATATGGATAAGTTGGTTAACTGGGCGCGCACCGGCTCGCTCTGGCCGATGACCTTCGGTCTGGCCTGCTGCGCGGTGGAGATGATGCAGGCCGCTGCCTCACGCTATGACATGGACCGCTTCGGGGTGGTCTTCCGTCCCAGCCCACGCCAGTCGGATGTGATGATCGTGGCGGGTACACTGTGCAATAAAATGGCGCCGGCGCTGCGCAAGGTCTACGACCAGATGGCCGAGCCGCGTTATGTCATCTCGATGGGGAGCTGCGCTAATGGCGGCGGCTATTACCATTATTCGTATTCTGTGGTGCGTGGCTGTGACCGCATTGTGCCGGTCGATGTGTACGTGCCGGGCTGCCCGCCGACGGCGGAAGCGCTGATGTACGGCATCCTGCAACTGCAGAAGAAAATCAACCGCACCGGGACCATTCGCCGATGAAGGAAACGCTGGAAGAGTTAGGCTCATACATCGCCGCCGCCCATAAGAAGGACGTGCTGGATGTTTCCCTTGTAAAGGGTGAGTTGATGCTGACGGTCGAGCGTGACGCCATTGTGAAGGTCCTGAACTACCTGCATGATGATGGCAACTGCCTGTTCAAAATCCTGATGGATGTCTGCGGTGTCGATTTCCCCGAACGCCCGGAGCGTTTCGAGGTGGTCTATAACCTGCTCAGCGTCAAACATAACCAGCGCATTCGTGTGAAAGTAATGGCGAGCGAAGCGACGCCGGTACCGTCTGTGGTGGGTGTTTATCCGACGGCGGGCTGGTTCGAGCGCGAAGTCTGGGATATGTACGGCGTCTATTTCTCTGGCAACCCGGATTTGCGTCGCATCCTCACCGATTACGGTTTCGACGGCCATCCGCAGCGCAAGGATTTCCCGCTGACCGGCTATGTCGAAGTGCGCTACGACCCGGAAA